>NZ_JBBMEN010000078.1:0-592 GCF_040096575.1 Faecalibacterium intestinale | reverse complement strand
TCCGGCTCTGCTTGTATTCAAAAATATTTTTTCTGCATCGTTACGCATTCAGGCGGGCAAAGGCCTGCCGGACATCGCCGGAGAAATACAGCGTGCCCAGTGCGCATACCGGGCCTTCGCCGCCCAGTTCTTCCGCACGCGCCACACCGGCTTCGATGCTGTCCGCAGCTTCGGCGGTGCAGCCGTAAGCGCGGATATGCTCTGCCAGCGTCTGCGCAGGCATGGCGCGGGGGTTGTGCGCCGTCACGGTCACGAACCGCTCGGCCAGCGGTGCCAGCAGCGCCAGCATCTCGTCCACGTCCTTGTCTGCCATGATGCTGACCAGAAAGACGAATTTCTGCCCGGGGAAGCGGTCTTTCAGGCTCTGCACCGTGGCGCGCATCCCGTGGGCGTTGTGGCTGCCGTCCAGCACAAAGGCCGGGCTGTGGCGCAGCAGCTCAAAGCGCCCGGGCCAGCTCACCTGTTCCAACCCGGTGCGGATGGCGCTTTCCGGGATGTTCCAGCCGTGCTGCCGCAGCACCCGCAGGGCGGTAATGGCCAGCGCGGCGTTGCGGGGCTGATAACTGCCGATGAGCGGCAGGCGCACCCCATC
>NZ_JBBMEN010000077.1:0-661 GCF_040096575.1 Faecalibacterium intestinale | reverse complement strand
ATTGCCTAAGCTTCGGTGTCAGGTTTAGCCCCGTTAAATTCTCCGCGCAAAGACGCTCGACCAGTGAGCTATTACGCACTCTTTGAATGTGTGGCTGCTTCTGAGCCAACATCCTGGTTGTCTACGTATCTTCACATCGTTTTCCACTTAACCTGACTTTGGGACCTTAGCTGTAGATCTGGGCTGTTTCCCTTTTGACAATGACATTTATCTGACACTGTCTGACTCCCAAGCATCAATACTCTGGCATTCTGAGTTTGATAAGCTTCGCTAACCTCTCGGCCGCTAGGCTATTCAGTGCTTTACCTCCAGGTATCTAACTTGAGGCTAGTCCTAAAACTATTTCGGGGAGAACCAGCTATCTCCGGGTTCGATTGGAATTTCTCCGCTACCCACAGTTCATCCGCCGCCTTTTCAACGGAGGTCGGTTCGGTCCTCCATGGAATTTTACTTCCACTTCAACCTGACCATGGGTAGGTCACCCGGTTTCGGGCCCATTGTATGCAACTTAACGCCCTTTTCAAACTCGCTTTCGCTTCGGCTCCAGACCTTAAGTCCTTAACCTTGCTGCATACAATCGCTCGCCGGACCGTTCTACAAAAAGTACCCTATCACACTTTGACGTGCTCTAGGTGCTTGTAGGCACAGGGTTTCAGGTTCT
>NZ_JBBMEN010000076.1:0-662 GCF_040096575.1 Faecalibacterium intestinale | reverse complement strand
TAAACGATAATTTAGCAGCTTAGAGCTGAACGGAAGAGACGTCAATCTCACCAGACATTAGCTTGGGCAACAGGAAATCCCGTAGTGTTGAAAGCCGCAAGTTTTCGATGCTATTGTTAAGCATCTCCTGAAACATTGGCTCTGCAACACAGAGAAACGCTTTAGCATCATCATCAGATAGCTTCATGATTTGCTCTGAATCAAAATCTCTAGTGGTAATCGCATCAAATACAGCTCCACTTGCTTTATGCTTAAGTCTATCAACAGCTTTGAGGGTGTAAAAATAGACAAGAAGTTGATGTGTTTCCTTGCCGACAAGTGCATAACAGGATTGATTCATAGCCATCGGAACTCCGGACAGACCAACTTTGCCAACAGTACCTCTTGCCGTAACGAAAACTGTATTCACAGGATATAGTCGACTATTGCAATGTGAAAGTCCCTCTTCTGTAATAGTCTTTTCTGTGATAAATGTATATGGTGTGCCAACATCTTTTGGAGTAAAGAAAGCAATATTACCGTTCCAATACGCAGTTTCGCCTGTCTTGGGGGTTCCACCGCCGAGTATTTGTATTAAATCAGTGTATCTAACCTCAGTATTTGATCGATTATAGAGGCTTGAAAACAATGCGGCGGCTTGCTGCTCTAAATTATCGTTTATC
>NZ_JBBMEN010000075.1:0-680 GCF_040096575.1 Faecalibacterium intestinale | reverse complement strand
TCCATGAAGCGGTCACAGGCAGCGTTACGGTCACGGGGTTCTCTGGCAAGCAGATAGCTGTTCCAGATACGGAACGCCACATACATTTTCAGAGGGTCGTTGCTAAGATATTTCTCCCAAAGAAATTCGCTTGCCGCCTGCTCCAGCTCCGGCTGTTTCCATCGGTTGGAGTGGAGAGCTTGCCGCAGCGGAGAAAGCCCGTATAAGTTCCAGTCTCTGTCCGTGTCACGCTCAAAGTTTATCAAAAAAGTTCCCAGTGGGCGTGTCATATCACAAAGCACCTCTGCGTTTTGGCTCCCGTTCAGACGGAAGCGGATCTGCTGTTCTTCCCCAATCAAAATCCGCTCTTTCATTTTCTTCCTGTCCAGCGTCAGGACAAACAAAATCCTCTCAAAACATGGCTCATGCCGTATAAACTGATTCTCCATCCCTATCCCCTGCCTTTGTTTATGGTAATTATATAATTCAGTTATATCCGTTACACTCATGGTATCGCAGAATCATTGTTTTGTCAAGGATAGTACGCTATGATGATTGCGGTTGGTAATTTCGTACCGCACAGTACCTTGACAAGTGAATGACCGTCCAAAAGGGATATGACCGGCAGGAGAAGTGACGCATCCGGCGCACCAATGCAGGGAAACACCGCAGGAATGGGGCAGGAAAACGGCTTTTGGGGA
>NZ_JBBMEN010000074.1:0-686 GCF_040096575.1 Faecalibacterium intestinale | reverse complement strand
CGGTGGTTTGTACATTGATGAACAGAGCATTACATATTCAACTCAAAAGCTCACAGTCAGTCCACTGTATCGCAACCTTGTATTGCCCATGAACGAGATAAGGGAGCTTTCATGGAGTCAGATGGTCGTTCCTGTTGCAGCAATTTCCATGAAAGATGGAGAATGTTATAAATTTATCATATATAACAAATCAGGATTTGAAAAGGCATATAAGCAATATAGCAACCACCAAGAATGAAATCACCTAGCAGGGTTTGGGGCAGGCACGCCCCAACAAGAAGCTGTCCCAAAAGGGCAAGAATTTTCAAGAATTGAAAATTTGTGGCCACGGGACGATTCTTGCTCTCACGAAAACCCATACTTTTTGAAAATCCGCTTTTCGCAGCCAAAGGAGGATGCACCATGAAAAAAGAGATCGAAGCCTTCGTCAACGCAGCCAACGAGCAGGAGTTGGAAGCCGCATGGAATAACCTCTCGGCAGAGGAACAGCGAGTTTTCGAGCAGCTCATGGAGGAAGACTCACCCGAAGATGCACTGGCATTTTTTGCCCAGCTGTATGACGATGCCCCGAAGGAGCAAGCCAGCGAAACCGTGAGCATCTCCGAAAACGAAATCTATTTCAAGCGGAAGCCCTTGACCGAAGAGCAGAAGAAACACGGCTCTTATGTGGACGAGAACGGCAACCT
>NZ_JBBMEN010000073.1:0-687 GCF_040096575.1 Faecalibacterium intestinale | reverse complement strand
TAAACGATAATTTAGAGCAGCAAGCCGTCACCTATTTTCAAGAATTATACATCAACAATGCAAATCCCATGTGGCAAATCGGCACAATAAGTGACCTTGGAACTGTTGTGGGCGGTAGTACGCCTTCAAAAACCAAGCCTGAATACTATACAAATAATGGTATTGCGTGGATAACACCAAAAGATTTATCTATCAACAAGTCCAAATTCATATCCCATGGCGAAAATGATATTACAGAACTTGGTTTGAAGAACAGTAGCACAACAGTCATGCCTAAGGGCACAGTATTGTTTTCATCACGTGCTCCCATCGGGTATATTGCAATTGCATCTAACGAAGTTACAACCAATCAAGGCTTTAAGTCTGTTATACCTTACTTGGAAATTGGAACAGCATTTGTATACTTTTTCTTGAAACACAGTCTTCCGGTTATTGAGAGTGCGGCATCAGGCTCGACATTCAAAGAAATTTCAGGAAGTGCCATGAAGAATATTCCCGCCATCATTCCTGATCGGAGCACACTTGACCAATTTAATAGTTTTTGTGCGCCAATCTTTGCACAACAAAAAATCTTGGAAGACCAAAATTATTCACTTGCTATGCTAAGAGATAGTCTGTTACCCAAACTAATGTCTGGCGCGATTGATATCGCAAGTATCCAGCTCTAAGCTGCTAAATTATCGTTTA
>NZ_JBBMEN010000072.1:0-696 GCF_040096575.1 Faecalibacterium intestinale | reverse complement strand
TTTCACTCCCCTCCCGGGGTGCTTTTCACCTTTCCTTCACAGTACTATACGCTATCGGTCACTGGGTAGTATTTAGGGTTGGAGGGTGGTCCCCCCGTATTCCGACCAGGTTTCACGTGTCTGGCCGTACTCTGGATCCTGCGCAGCTCTCTCCGTTTTCACCTACGTGGTTCTCACACTCTCTGACCGGCCTTCCCATGCCGTTCGGTTAACAGATTAAGTCCTAAAAGCAGTCCGTACCCCGGAAGTATTTCTACTCCCGGTTTGCCCTCTTCCGCGTTCGCTCGCCACTACTTACGGAATCTCGTTTGATGTCTCTTCCTCGCCCTACTTAGATGTTTCAGTTCAGGCGGTTCCCTCGATATACCTATTTTTAAGTTCAGTATAACGTACCTGAGTATGAACCCAGGTGAGTTTCCTCATTCAGAAATCTCCGGATCAATGCTTATTTGCAGCTCCCCGAAGCTTATCGCAGCTTATCACGTCTTTCATCGGCTCCCAGTGCCAAGGCATTCGCCCTGCGCCCTTGTTCGCTTGACCTTTCAAACGTTCTTTTGGAACATTTGGTATCCTCTTGATTCTCTCTTGCCAACGAAGATTATTGTTACCCTTCCTTTTGAAATTGTAATATTTCTTAAAAAGAACTTACTATAATCTTTGTTTCGCAGTTATTATTCAGTTTTCAAGGTACGTCTT
>NZ_JBBMEN010000071.1:0-719 GCF_040096575.1 Faecalibacterium intestinale | reverse complement strand
TTTTCAATACTCGAAAATTTCCTGTCCCCTTTGGGACTGTTTCTTGTTGGGGCGTGCCTGCCCCAAACCCTGCTTAGGAGTGAGTGCGATATACTAGGAATTTATTTATTGCTTGCATCGGTTTTGTCGTTTCCCTTTTTCTTACGAGACAAACCTAAACAAAGATGCGTCGAGCCAAGGCAAAGAAATGATGAACCAAGACACAACCATACAACAGCCATAGAATTATCATTTCCACTTATGAAGCTAATAAGTGAAGCCATATATAACAGAGCAGAAGCTGCATAGAATAAGATAGATTTCTTGGTTTCTTTTTTCATAAATAATCGCCTCCACAAATCGATTTGTTGAGTCAATTATACCACGTTCTTTATCGAAATTACACCCTCTACATGGGAGAACTTGGCCGATTTACTGCGTACGTGCGTACCCATCTTCCGTATACACGTATGCGGCGATTTGCCCGAAACGCACTCTATACAGCCGTTCCCCCTCGGAGAGCCCACTACACTTTGCAGACCACAGGGATGAAAGTGTCATAGTGGGTTATTACACTTCCGCAGAAGTGCCTTCTCCTCGCCGCAGACAGCCGGGTGTGCCTTTTGTGAGAGCTTTCTGTGCGGCGAATCTACATCGCCCACAGGCGATGTAAGCAGGGATTCCAAAGGGGCGCAGCACCCTTGGCACACGACTTTGGTACAAAGTCTAGTGTGTTACAC
>NZ_JBBMEN010000070.1:0-854 GCF_040096575.1 Faecalibacterium intestinale | reverse complement strand
ACAAACGCGGCATGGCAGAGCAGATAGTCCTCCATGTTCGGCTCGTAAACAACCTTGTATTTTGTGCCGTGGAAGATGCGCCCGATCAACTGTTTATTGGAGGTTGCACCCGTCAGCTGCCCGATGGTGATCTTCTTCAGGTCGATGGAGACCACCCGGTCAGCCTCCCGATGCCCGGCAGAAAGCGCAAAGGCAAACAGGACGTTCTTTTCCGGCAGTGCCGCCGCCAATGCTTTTGTCTGTACGTTGTTGCCCACAAATACGATGTTTTTCGTCCGATTCGCCCGCAGCGTGTCCAGAGCGGAATCCAGCTGTGTATAACGCAGGACCACAAAGATCACATCGTACTTTGCATCCGGCGCAAGCTCCGTCACCACCGGAATGCGGCTGACCGAAGTGCAAAGCGAAAACTTATCCTTGATCCGCAGGCCGTTCCGCCTGATCTCCGCTGCCCAGTTTCCTCGCGCAAGCAGGGTAACATCCTTTCCGGCGCGCAGCAGATTTCTTGCCAGATTGCACCCCAGAACGCCTGCACCATATACCAGAATTTTCATTTCTTGCCTCCAAATCCGATCTTCACGATCTGCATTTTCATCCTGTTGTCCCCGACCTTGGCGAGAAACCGGAAAAAGCCGCTGACGGAAGGGTCTTTCCGATTACTGTACTGTCATCATTGTCGCCAGTGCCGCCGCTATGACTGCCATACCCACCGTGCCGAACAGCCACTTTTTCTGCTTGTCTTTTGCGGTGATGTACGGCTTCAGATCTTCTGTTCCGGGGATCGTCCATGCGTTCGTGTGCCCCACCCAGTAGCCATCGATCAAAAAGCGGTCCATGAGATTCATAACGGACAA
>NZ_JBBMEN010000069.1:0-868 GCF_040096575.1 Faecalibacterium intestinale | reverse complement strand
ACAAACGCGGCATGGCAGAGCAGATAGTCCTCCATGTTCGGCTCGTAAACAACCTTGTATTTTGTGCCGTGGAAGATACGCCCGATCAACTGTTTATTGGAGGTTGCATCCGGCAGCTGTCCGATGGTGATCTTTTTCAGGTCGATGGAGACCACCCGGTCAACCTCCCGATGCCCCGCAGAAAGCGCAAAGGCAAACAGGACGTTCTTCCCCGGCAGCGCCGCCGCCAGCGCCCTCGCCTGCACATTGTTCCCCACAAAAACGATGTTCTTCGTCCGGTTCGCCCGCAGCGTGTCCAGAACGGAATCCAGCTGTGTATAGCGCAGGACCACAAAGATCACATCGTACATTGCATCCGGTGCAAGTTCAGTCACCACCGGAATGCGGCTGACCGAGGTGCGGAGCGAAAATTTGTCCTTGATCCGCAGGCCGTTCCGCTTGATCTCCGCTGCCCAGTTTCCTCGCGCAAGCAGGGTGATATCCTTTCCGGCGCGCAGCAGATTTCTTGCCAGATTGCACCCCAGAACGCCTGCACCATATACCAGAATTTTCATAGCTTGCCTCCAAATCCGATCTTCACGATCTGCATTTTCATCCCATTGTCCCCTACCTTGGCGAGAAACCGGAAACAGCCGCTGATAGAAGGATTTCATAGGTTCCTCCCTCAGTGAGTAAAAATAGTCATCATTGCCGCCAGCACCATCGCTATGACTGCCATGCCCACCGTGCCGAACAGCCACTTTTTCTGCTTGTCTTTTGCGGTGATGTACGGCTTCAGATCTTCTGTTCCAGGGATCGTCCATGCGTTCGTGTGCCCCACCCAGTAGCCATCGATCAAAAAGCGGTCCATGAGATTCATAACGGACAA
>NZ_JBBMEN010000068.1:0-1022 GCF_040096575.1 Faecalibacterium intestinale | reverse complement strand
TTGTTTTGAAGCGCCTGTGCTTTTCGGCACTTGTCGCTGCACAGCTCATACCGCTGGCTCTTTGCCAGAAAATATTTCCCACAGACCTTGCACTGCCGGAAGCAAAGCCCCCAGTCATTCAGCCGGTTCAAATAATAGGTAATCAACGGGTAGAGGGACGCATAGGCAGACACACATTCTTCTGTGCGCCGGTTGTCCGGGAACCAGAGGTCAAGCCGGGTATCTTCTGACGGTGCGCCTTTGAAATAAAGGCTGCCCGCTTGAAAATGTTTCGGTTTTCCTGTCTCCCTGTCAAAGGTCATGGCTTCGTTATGGAATACCCCGGTCAGGCTGCTCATTTTATCCATGAAGCGGTCACAGGCAGCGTTACGGTCACGGGGTTCTCTGGCAAGCAGATAGCTGTTCCAGATACGGAACGCTACATACATTTTCAGAGGGTCGTTGCTAAGATATTTTCCCCAGAGAAATTCGCTTGCCGCCTGCTCCAGCTCCGGCTGTTTCCATCGGTTGGAGTGGAGGGCTTGCCGCAGTGGAGAAAGCCCGTATAAGTTCCAATCTCTGTCCGTGTCACGCTCAAAGTTTATCAAAAAAGTTCCCAGCGGGCGTGTCATATCACAAAGCACCTCTGCGTTTTGGCTCCCGTTCAGACGGAAGCGGATCTGCTGTTCTTCCCCAATCAAAATCCGTTCTTTCATTTTCTTCCTGTCCAGCGTCAGGACAAACAAAATCCTCTCAAAACATGGCTCATGCCGTATAAACTGATTCTCCATCCCTATCCCCTGCCTTTGATTATGGTAATTATATAATTTAGTTATATCCGTTACACTCATGGTATCGCAGAAGCATTGTTTTGTCAAGAATAGTCCGCTATGATGATTGCAGTTGGTAATTTCGTGCCACAAAGTACCTTGACAAGTGAATGACCGTCCAAAAGGGATATGACCAGCAGGAGAAGTGACGCATCCGGCGCACCAATGCAGGGAAACACCGCAGGAATGGGGCAGGAAAACGGCTTTTGGGGA
>NZ_JBBMEN010000067.1:0-1131 GCF_040096575.1 Faecalibacterium intestinale | reverse complement strand
CCCAGTGATATGATGCTGTGCGTCATATCCTACTGGGTATTATCTGGCGCAAAATGGCGGCAGATCCAGCAGCTCCGCTGCTGCGTTCTCCCACGCCAAACTGATGAAACGGAGGGATGTCTATCTGAAACTGACACGACACAACGGACGAGCCGGAACCCACGGCACCTATAACCCCAGGCACAATGACCGCAGTTTCAACCTTGCCAACAGTGAGCACATCGACCCGGAACGAGCCAAGGGCAACATCTATTGGGACTGCTTCCACGGTTTCCGTTCGGCTCTCGGCCCACAAGACCCGGACGATCTGGGGACGACCTTCTCGGATGTGGAACGGCAGTTCTACGAGAGCCGGTACACGACCTTTATCGAAGGTCAGAACGAGCGTAATGCCAAGATCCGGCACACGGAACGCAACCGCTCCATTCCTGACCTGCTGTCCAGCCGCAAGACCTGCCCGGAGGAGACTATTTACCAGCTTGGGACGTTGGATGAACACGCTTCGGCAGAGGACTTGCTGAACATCGTCACCGAGTTCATTGAGGAGTTCAAGGCTAAATTCGGCGACCATGTTCATGTGCTGGACTGGGCGTTGCATCTGGACGAAAGCACACCCCACATCCACGAGCGTCATGTGTTCGACTGTGAGAACAAATACGGCGAGGTTGCTCCCCAGCAGGAAAAGGCATTGGAAGTGTTGGGCTTCAACCTGCCCGACCCGGACAAGCCCCTCAGCCGCCGCAACAACCGCAAGATCACCTTTGATGCCGCCTGCCGGAAGATGCTGTTCGAGATTGCAAAACGGCATGGTCTGGAATTGGAGGAAGAAGCGGAGTATGGCAACCGCAAGTATTTGGAAAAGCAGGACTTCATCCTTGCCAAGCAAAAGGAGCAGCTTGCGGCCCAGCAGAACAAGCTGGACGAATTGACCCTTAAGGTCAACGACGTGGAAACGCTGATTGACAAGGTTTCGGCTGTGGCCTACGACAAGGCGGTGGAGGTCGTGACGGACGTGGTACGCACCGAGACCCGCAAGGAAGATATGCGGATGATCGAGGACACGAAGAAGTGGGTGCTGTCCCCTGAACGCAAGGCTCCGCAGTCCACGAGAGAATATGCAGCCCATCGGTT
>NZ_JBBMEN010000066.1:0-1217 GCF_040096575.1 Faecalibacterium intestinale | reverse complement strand
GCAAGAACCGTCCCGTGGCCACAAATTTTCAATTCTTGAAAATTCTGTGTTCCTCCGGGACTACACTTCTGCAACGCTCGTGCGTTTCCGAAGTGCTTCTTGTTGGGGCGTGCCTGCCCCAAACCCTGCCGAGTAACAATAAAGTTCATAATTGTTCCATGGACTGAGTATAACACATCCTTCGACGATACACTACTCCTCTTTTTGCAAAAATCCAATTATCTTCGGTGACCTGTCGTGAGATGCAATTATTTCATGTCGTTTCACCAATCACTTGACTTGGTTTGAAAAAACACAGAGCATATGATACAATAGAATAAATAATGTTGTCTACCGAGAAAGGAAGTGTCTTTCCATGAAAAAAATCCATAAGTTCTTTTCTAAAGATTTGCTCCATATTCTTGGTGCTGTTGGGATTTTTGTTGCTTTTCTGATTTCTATCGCCTATAAGCAAGTTGGAATCGGGGCACTCATAGCTGCGTGGCTTATTGCTATGGCAATTATCGGGGTAGCATGGATTACAGACATCCGCAAAGCAGACCTGCTGAAAAACGGAAAGATTGTTTCCGGAAAAGTTAATGCAGTAAAAAGGGTTCACATAAAATTCCACATGAGTACCTATCACCTTGCTGATGAAGATGTAATTTATCCTTGGGTGATTCGGTACCAATACAAGATTGGAAAAGACACTTATTATGGACAGTCCCATTGGTTTTGGTTCAAACCTCTCGTGAGCAAGGGAACACCTATAAAGGTGACTATTGACCCTCAAAACCCAGAAAGAAGCATTGTTGCTGCATGGGAAAGTTAATAGGTTGTTTCTTTCCTCTATGATGACGGAAATTTCAAAGGAGCGTAATCTCCTTTGGCACACGACTTTGGAACAAAGTCTAGTGTGTTACACCTCGATAGAGGTGTGCCGCTCCCAGACACAAAAAGTCCCATGGCCAACACCTCGGCGGTGTGGTCATGGGACTTAATGCTTTTTAGGCCTAGCGGAGTGAACAGTAACCAATCCTGACATCCAGTTGCCGTGTCATTTGTTGAATACTGTTTTACGAACAGTCTGCGGACGTGAAGACCCACCATTATATCATCAGCTTCGACCCGAAGGACGCAGTAGAGAACGGCCTGACCATGGAGCGGGCGCAAGCCCTTGGCTTGCAGTTCTGCAAGGACAACTTCCCCGCTCATCCTGCCATCGTCTGCACTCACCC
>NZ_JBBMEN010000065.1:0-1237 GCF_040096575.1 Faecalibacterium intestinale | reverse complement strand
TTGGACGAACCATATTGCATCTTGGAACCGCAGTCAGCGCAGTAGACCATACCGGAGAAAATGCTGCTCTTGCCTGTCCGGGTCATGCGGTGACGCTGGCTACGAATCTCCTGAACCTTTTCAAACACATCATCGTCAATAATGCGCTCATGTGTATCCGGGAAGATAGCCTGATTTTCTACGGGATTCAGATGTCTCTTTTTATCCCAGATAGAGTTAGTATAGGTCTTAAAGTTGACTGTGCAGCCAGTGTACTCCAGGCGTTCCAGAATTGAACTTACTGCTCTTTTATCCCAGCGATAAGGGTCTTCCGGGGCGGGTGAGTTCGTACTCAGGCCATGGCTCAACTTATAGGCGGTGGGAGTCAGAACTTTGTCCACCCACAGTTGGTTTGCAATTTGGGTCGGGCCACGGCCTTCCATGCACATGGAGAAGATGCGCTTCACGATTGCAGCCGCTTCTGGATCAACAAGCCAATGTTTCGGGTTCTCCGGGTCTTTCACATAGCCGTACGGCACATTGACCGTCAGCGGTACTCCACGCTCTCCCTTGGCCTTCTGAACAGCCCGAATCTTGCGGCTGGTATCACGGGCGTAAAACTCGTTGAACCAGTTCTTAATGCCCGCAAAATCGTTGTTTACGCTGTTTGGGTCAATGGTGTCGTAGTTGTCGTTAATGGCAATGTAGCGAACGCCATACTGGGGAAAAGTGAAGTTTGTGTACAGACCTGTCAAGGCAGAATTGCGTCCCAGTCGGGACAAATCCTTCGTGATAACGATTCCTATATGCCCTACTTCGATCTCGGTCAGCATACTCTGGAAGCCGGGACGGTCATAGTTCGTGCCGGAGTAGCCATCATCCACAAAGAATACCGGGTTCGGGAAGTGGTTCTTTTTGGCGTATTCCAGAAGGATGGCCTTCTGGTTCTCAATGGACAGGCTTTCGCCGAGCCGTGCGTCCTCTTGCGACAGCCGGCAGTAAAGTGCGGTAATCTTATTCGTTGCTCCAGACATTGTTGTGTCCTCCTTACTCTGTGGAGCAATTGTCAGTACAGGATTGGTTACCGGGTCAAGTATAGCAGAATTGGGCGCAGTTGTCATTCGTCTGCACCCTCATCTTCAAATTTTTGCTGGGCGTTCTTGGCAACAATGCGCTCCAGCTTCTTCAAAAAGGATTCCTTGCCCTCATAGCTGCCGGTCACGGTGTAGGTGGTGTGACCGACTTTCTCCGTGGTGGT
>NZ_JBBMEN010000064.1:0-1312 GCF_040096575.1 Faecalibacterium intestinale | reverse complement strand
TCCAGAAAGCCCTTCTGCACCAGCTTTTCAATGGTGGCTGCTCTGGTTGCCGGAGTACCGACACCCTGACGCTCCACGCCCTCCGGCATACTATCCGCACCCGCTACCTGCATAGCTGACAGGAGAGTATCTTCGGTGAAATGCTTCGGTGGGGACGTCTGACCCTCTTTCAGTTCGGCACCGGCAACGCTGCACTGGCTCTGCTCTTGCGCATCGGGCAGAACAACTGCTTCCTTTTGCTTGCCCAGAAGTTCCCCCAGCATTTTTCGTTCCATGGCTTTCCATCCGTCGGACAGCACCAACTTGCCTTTTGCGGAGAATTCCTCTCCGGCGCAGATGGTGATAATCGAGGTTTCTGCATAGCGGTGCGGTTCACCTACGGCGCAGAGTAGCCGTGCAGCAATCAGCCGCAGAATCTTCCACTCCCCGGCAGGGAGTGCGGCAAGGTCTGCGTTTGCCATGCTTTTCGTGGGCAGCAGCGCATGATGGTCGGTGACTTTGCTGCCATTGATGACCTGCTGCACATGGATGGGAATCGGCTCCTCCACGGCAAACGCCCTGCCCGTGTCCGTCACCAGTCCCGGAAGGGAAGCCGCCATATCCTCTGTCAAAAACCGGCTGTCCGTGCGGGGGTAGGTGATAAGCCGCTTTTCGTAAAGGCTTTGGGCATAATCCAAGGTCTGCTGTGCCGTAAATCCCAGCAGACGGTTGGCATCCCGCTGCAATGCAGTAAGGTCATAGAGCTGCGGCGGGCTTTCGGATTTCTCCTTGCGTTCCATCTTCTGCACCGTGACACGCCCCTCCTTTCGGCATTTGGAAAGCAGCAGTTCGGCATCCGCTTTCTGGGCAAACCGCTTGCTGGATGCGGTGCCGCCGTCCGCAAGGGTCAGGGCAACCGTGTAGAATTTCTCCGGCACAAAGGCGGCGATGGCGGCTTCCCTCACCACGGTCATAGCGAGCACCGGGGTCATAACACGCCCCACCGCCAAAGGCTGGTTGTACAGGCATGAAAAAAGCCGGGACGCATTGATGCCGACCATCCAGTCGGCACGTTCCCGGCAGAGTGCTGCGTTGTACAGTGCATCGTATTCAGTTGACGGCTTCAGGTGGGCGAACCCTTCTCGGATGGCATTTTCCTCCATGCTGGACAGCCACAGGCGGGAAAAAGGCTTTTTGCACCCTGCTTGCTGGTACACCAAGCGGAAAATCAGTTCTCCCTCGCGCCCTGCGTCTGTAGGATAGTTCTCGGAGGTGACTTTTCTGACTTTGTTACTCGATGGCATCCAATGGGCCGATAAAGCGGTAGAAAATC
>NZ_JBBMEN010000063.1:0-1317 GCF_040096575.1 Faecalibacterium intestinale | reverse complement strand
GGCTGCGAAAAGCGGATTTTCAAAAAGTATGGGTTTTCGTGAGAGCAAGAATCGTCCCGTGGCCACAAATTTTCAATACTCGAAAATTTCCTGTCCCCTTTGGGACTGTTTCTTGTTGGGGCGTGCCTGCCCCAAACCCTGCTTAGAGCGAGTACGGCAAACTAGAAGTTTGGGTTACGAGTGTCCATTCTCATCGCTTTCGGGCGGACGAACATAACGCAACATTTCTTCTTCACAGGCGCCAAATTCCAAATAATTGGCTTTTGCTTCGTTTAGAGTTATTCCGTGGTTTGAGTCGCTGGGGTCATCATCAGAAGCAATAAATGGATCGTTTTCCCAAAAGCAAACGGGGCAAATATACCCGCAGTCTTCTTCCGGTGGAACAGTATAGGTAAAATGCCCACAACATGGACATTGATGTTTTTTCAAATATGCTCACCTCTGCAAGTACTATTTTATCGAGTTTAGCTAGTCGCGCTATTTGGTATATGGCTCTGTGTCTTTTCCATCATATACAACGACCCTAATGTCAGCAGCTACACCAACATCCGCATGAATACCCACCGTATATTCTTTATCCGTAACATTCGTAAAAGAATAAAAACTGTTCGCCGGAATATTGTCAGATACGACTTCCTGTTCACCTTCGCAAAGCAAATGAACTACAATGTCAAAATCATTTTTATTTTGAATTGTTAGTGTACCTGTTTTGGATAAAACTTTTACATCAGAGTATGTGATTACATACTTAGCAGAAGTTGATTCTTCTGTACAGGTCACAGAGCAGTCCCACTGTATTGCTGCCTTTGCCTTTCTATAGGATTCCGAAGACCGGTATGCAGAAAATACAATAATTGCAGCTACAGCAAGAATCCCAATGATAACAGACACTATTGTTGCTTTTTTCTTCATAATCTTTGCCTCCGAAAATTTCGATTTACTGGGCTAAGCCGAGTATACCATACTCTCCGATGAAAGAACACCCCTATATAGGAGAACTTGGCCGTTTTATTGCGTACGTGCGTACCAACTTCTCCCGTACGCACGTACACAGCGATTTGCTCGAAACGCACCCTATACAGCCGTTCCCCCTCGGAGAGCCCACTACACTTTGCAGACCGCAGGGATGAAAGTGTTATAGTGGGTTATTACACTTCCGCAGAAGTGCCTTCTCCTCGCCGCAGACAGCCGGGTGTGCATTTGTGAGAGCTTTTTGTGCGGCGAATCCACATCGCCCATGGGCGATGTAAGCAGGGATTCCAAAGGGGCGCAGCACCCTTGGCACACGACTTTGGTACAAAGTCTAGTGTGTTACAC
>NZ_JBBMEN010000062.1:0-1500 GCF_040096575.1 Faecalibacterium intestinale | reverse complement strand
CATTTTTTCGTTGACTTAAAAGTCTCAAGCGAATTGTGGTCAAGCCCTCGACCTATTAGTACACGCTTGCTGAATGGATCACTCCACTTACACATCGTGCCTATCAACCTTGTAGTCTTCAAGGGGTCTTACTTGTTTGAAACAATGGGATATCTTATCTTTGGGTCGGCTTCACGCTTAGATGCTTTCAGCGTTTATCCGATCCGTACATAGTTGCCCAGCTATGCCCTTGGCAGAACAACTGGTGCGCCAGAGGTACGTCCGCTCCGGTCCTCTCGTACTAGGAACAGCTCCCATCAAATATCCTGCGCCCACGACAGATAGGGACCGAACTGTCTCACGACGTTCTGAACCCAGCTCGCGTACCGCTTTAATTGGCGAACAGCCAAACCCTTGGGACCGAATACAGCCCCAGGATGCGATGAGCCGACATCGAGGTGCCAAACCTCCCCGTCGATGTGGACTCTTGGGGGAGATCAGCCTGTTATCCCCAGGGTAACTTTTATCCGTTGAGCGATGGCATTTCCACTCACATACCACCGGATCACTAACTCCAACTTTCGTTACTGCTCGACCCGTCAGTCTCGCAGTTAGGCTCGCTTCTGCGTTTGCACTCTTTTGCTTGATTTCCGTTCAAGCTGAGCGAACCTTTGAACGCCTCCGTTACTCTTTAGGAGGCGACCGCCCCAGTCAAACTGCCCACCTAACAATGTCCCCCGCCTTGATTCAAAGGCGCAGGTTAGAATTCCAATATCGCAAGGATGGTATCCCAACGGCCACTCCACAAATGCCAAAGCACTTGTTTCCCTGTGTCCCATCTATCCTGTGCATGCAACATCGAAACCCAATATTAGGCTACAGTAAAGCTCCATGGGGTCTTTCCGTCTTGTCGCGGGTAACCGGCATCTTCACCGGTACTACAATTTCGCCGGGCGGGCTGTCGAGACAGTGCCCAAATCATTACGCCTTTCATGCGGGTCAGAACTTACCTGACAAGGAATTTCGCTACCTTAGGACCGTTATAGTTACGGCCGCCGTTCACTGGGGCTTCGATTCAATGCTTGCACATCTCCTCTTAACCTTCCAGCACCGGGCAGGCGTCAGCTCGTATACGTCATCTTTCGATTTAGCACAAACCTGTGTTTTTGGTAAACAGTTGCTTGGGCCGATTCTCTGCGGCTCCATCTCTGGAGCACCCCTTCTCCCGAAGTTACGGGGTCAATTTGCCGAGTTCCTTAACAACCCTTCTCCCGTTGGCCTTAGAATCTTCTTCCTACCTACCTGTGTCGGTTTGCGGTACGGGCACCGCAGAAATACACACAGCTTTTCTCGCCATCTTCCATCCCGGACTTCGGTACTAATTTCCCTCGATCGCTACCGGAACCAACACCCGGCTCCGAGACTTCAAATGTGTCCCTGTGTTTAACTCTTTTGGTGGTGACGGAATCTCTACCGTCTGTGCATCGGCTACGCCGTTAGGCCTCACCTTAGCTCCCGACT
>NZ_JBBMEN010000061.1:0-1501 GCF_040096575.1 Faecalibacterium intestinale | reverse complement strand
ACCACCACGGAGAAAGTCGGTCACACCACCTACACCGTGACCGGCAGCTATGAGGGCAAGGAATCCTTTTTGAAGAAACTGGAGCGCATTGTTGCCAAGAACGCCCAGCAAAAATTTGAAGATGAGGGTGCAGACGAATGACAACTGCGTCCAATTCTGCTATACTTGATCCGGTAACCAATCCTGTACTGACAGTTGCTCCACAGAATAAGGAGGACACAACAATGTCTGGAGCAACGAATAAAATCACCGCACTTTACTGCCGACTGTCGCAAGAGGACGCACGGCTCGGCGAAAGCCTGTCCATTGAGAACCAGAAGGTCATCCTTCTGGAATACGCCAAAAAGAACCACTTCCCGAACCCGGTGTTCTTTGTGGATGATGGCTACTCCGGCACGAACTATGACCGTCCCGGCTTTCAGAGTATGCTGGTCGAGATCGAAGCAGGGCGTGTAGGAATCGTTATCACGAAGGATTTGTCCCGACTGGGGCGCAATTCTGCCTTGACTGGTCTGTACACCAACTTCACCTTTCCCCAGTATGGCGTTCGCTACATCGCCATTAACGACAACTACGACACCATTGACCCGAACAGCGTAAACAACGATTTTGCGGGCATTAAGAACTGGTTCAACGAGTTTTACGCCCGCGATACCAGCCGCAAGATTCGGGCCGTTCAGAAGGCCAAGGGAGAGCGTGGAGTACCGCTGACGGTTAATGTTCCGTACGGCTATGTAAAAGACCCGGAGAACCCGAAGCATTGGCTTGTTGACCCGGAAGCGGCTGCGATTGTGAAGCGCATCTTCTCCATGTGCATGGAGGGACGTGGGCCGACCCAAATTGCGAACCAACTGTGGGCAGATAAAGTTCTGACTCCTACCGCCTACAAGTTGAGCCATGGCCGGAGCACAAACGCACCTGCCCCGGAAGACCCTTATCGCTGGGATAAAAGAGCAGTAAGTTTGATTCTGGAACGCCGGGAGTACACTGGCTGCACAGTCAACTTCAAGACCTATACTAACTCTATCTGGGATAAAAAGAGACATCTGAATCCTGTGGAAAATCAGGCTATCTTCCCGGATACACATGAGCGCATTATTGACGATGATGCGTTTGAAAAGGTTCAGGAGATTCGCAGCCAGCGTCACCGTATGACCCGAACAGGCAAGAGCAGCATTTTCTCCGGTATGGTCTACTGCGCTGACTGCGGTTCCAAGATGCAATATGGTTCGTCCAATAACAGGGACTTCAGTCAAGACTTCTTTGATTGCTCTCTGCACAAGAAGAACGGGAGCAAGTGCAAGGGACATTTCATCCGGGTAAAGGTTCTGGAAGGACGTGTGCTGAGTCATGTTCAGCGGGTGACGGACTACATTCTCCGTCATGAAAACTACTTCCGCAAGGTCATGGAGGAGCAGCTTCGTGTGGAAAGCAGCGAAAAGCTGACCGTCCTGAAGAAGCAGCTTGCCCGGAATGAGAAGCGGATTGTAGACCTCAAACG
>NZ_JBBMEN010000060.1:0-1582 GCF_040096575.1 Faecalibacterium intestinale | reverse complement strand
ATCTTCCACGGCACAAAATACAAGGTTGTTTACGAGCCGAACATGGAGGACTATCTGCTCTGCCATGCCGCGTTTGTGATGCCGGCGGCCTTCGCCTGCTATAAGACAGACGGCGACCTGAAAAAGCTCAGGGGAGATACCGCGTACCTGAACCGTGTGCTGGATGCCAACATTGAGGGATACCGCGCCATCCGAGATGCCGGGCACACCATTCTGCCCAAGGAGGATGCAGACTTTGAAGGGGAGAAATACCGCAAGACCTGCCTGCGCTTTTTCAAGCTGATGTGCGCCACCTCGCTGGGGAAACTCTGCGCCTCCGACCATGCCATGAACGCCATCGACGAAATGAGTGCGCTGAACCGGGATCTTAAGAAATTTTTCGATGAACATGGCGCAGTCTACCCGGTATGGCAGGCACTGGAAGCGGAAGCCGGGAGGTATCTGCAATGAAATACGCTGGAATGCCCTTTGGAATGTGGGTGCTGTTTGCCGGTTCCTTTCAAAAGCAGCTGACCGCGGTGCTGGGCTATGATGCAGCCACCGCAAGAGCCATCACGAAAAAGGCAAAGCCGCAATACCGGCAGATCATCCGCAGGCTGCCGGAGTTTGAAAAAGCGGACCGCTTCAAGATGAACATCGTCAACTGCGCCATGGTCGGCGCGTTCATTCTCTCCATGCCGCAGCGCCCGGAGGTGGACAGGCTGACGGATTACTACGCAAGATCCATGATGACAAAGCCCATGCAGTGGTTCTGCCGCAAAAGCGGAAAAAGCAAGTTTACCGCAAAGGATATTGCCGCTATGAAGGCAACCGCCGCTCTGAAAGCCGCCGACCGCAACCCCTACTCGTGGAACATGGAGTTTTACGAATACCCGGATGGCAGCGGCTACGAGGGACGCTTTACCAAGTGCGGCATCTGTGTGCTGATGAAGGAACTGGGTCTGTACGATCTGACCCCTGCCCTGTGCCATCTGGACTACACCATGAGCGAAGCGGACGGTGTGACAAATTTTGTGCGGCAGTACACCCTTGCCTCCGGCGGACCCTACTGCGACTGCGGGTACAAAAAGAAAGGGTAACGGACGATGAAGAGGAAGGAAACCTATCTTTCCCGTGACTTTCGGGAGACTGCGGCGCAACGCTTTCCCGCGCAGGCAAAGCAACTGAACGCCGCTTTTGATATGCGCCTGAATGCGCTGCTGGCTGAAAACGCGGGTGCAAGCAAGGAAAAGCAATACCACCTCAAGCGGCAGATATTGCCGGGCATTGCGGCCTACGAAACCTTGCAGCGGGTCATGCCGAAAGAAGAAGCACTGCAAACCGTTCACGGCTATGTGGAGCGGTTGGCGAGAACGAGCCACAAACAGATTGCCGCCCTGCTGCACATACCGGGGCTTTACCGCCTTGTTCCCGGCGTTTTCGTCAAATCCACCCGGAGCATTTTCGGCCCGGCGGCGGGCTTTGCCCCAAAAGAACTGCAGACCGGCAACGGCGTCTGGCGTGTGGATATGATGAAGTGTCCCTATCACGACACCTGCACAGAATACGGCTGCCCGGAGCTGTGCCGCTGCTTTTGCGACAG
>NZ_JBBMEN010000059.1:0-1654 GCF_040096575.1 Faecalibacterium intestinale | reverse complement strand
TGCGTGTTGAGGTCATGGAGCTGTGCGAGGGTGCCGAACTGTACCAGATTGACCTGCTCAACGGCTCGAAGGAGCGCGTGAGCGAAGCTGAGTATTGGGCGCGTAGGCGTGGTCAGTTGAAACTTGACCGTGAGAACGCAGCCCTCACCGCAGCTGGACAGCCGCCCCAGCAGAAGAAGTTTGAAACCGTGAAGGACACTTTGCGGAAACAGATTTCTTCGGTGTTGTACCGCACAACGAGTTTTGAAGATTTTTCTGACAGGCTCATGCAGCAGTATGGTATTGCCGTCAAGGAAAGCCGTGGACAACTCAGCTATCTGCCCTCTGGCAGAACAAGGTTCATCCGGGCGAAACATCTCGGGGACAAGTTCGATAAGGCGGCAGTGCTTGTCACGTTGCAAGCAAACGCCGAACGCAAACCCAAGGCGCAGTTCAAGCAGGATACCATCGGGAAACTGGTGGATATTCAGGCGAAGCTGAAACAGGGCAAGGGCATCGGCTACGAGCGTTGGGCGAAAAAACACAACCTCAAAGCTATGGCACAGACCTTGATTCTCCTAGAAGAAAAGGGCTTGACTGACGAGGACGCACTCGACCAGAGAATCGCAGAGCTTGACACCAAGTTCCATGAATCACTGACCGTAGTGAAAGACCTCGAAGGTCGCATGAAAGCCAACAAAGAGCTGCTCTATCACGTCGCAGCCTACACCAGCACCAAGAGCGTTGCACAGCAGTTAAAAGCTGCAAAACGACCCGCAGCCTTTGAAGAACAGCACCGTGCAGAGCTGACAGCGCACCGGGCGGCAGCAGCCTATTTTAAGGCAAACAACCTCACCAAGCTGCCCAGCCCGAAAAAGCTGGAAGCTGAGTACGCGCAGTTGGCATCCGAAAAGGCAACGTTCTACGAGCAGTACAAGGAAGCCAAAGAAGAACTGCTCAAACTGAAAACCGCAAAGCAGAATGTTGCGTCCTTTTTCCGGGAGGAAGATCAGACGCAGCAGGAGAGATAAAGGAGTGTGCGTATGATCAATCTGAAAATCGACCCGGAGTTCCAGTCTCAGATTCCCCCTCTGACCGATGATGAATTTAAGCAGCTTGAAGAAAACATCCTCAAAGAGGGCAAGCTGATTTCTCCTTTGATCGTGTGGAACAACACACTTGTTGACGGACACAATCGTTATGCAATCCTCCAAAAGCACCCAGAGATTTATTTCTCCACCATGCCGCTCCGATTTGAGAACCGCGAAGAAGCCATTGCGTGGATTTGCCGGAATCAGTTGGGACGGCGAAACCTGAGTCCCGAACAGAAACGCTATCTGCTTGGGAAACAGTATGAAGCTGAAAAGAAAGCTGCAAAAATCTTTCGGGGCAATCAGTACACTTTAGCAAAGAAAAGTGGTGGTGCTCACGATGATAACCACCACTCCGGGAAGAAAACCTGCGACCGGATCGCAGAAGAAAACGGTGTCAGCCGTGCCTCTGTTCTCCGTGCCAGCCACTATACACGAGGCATCGACATCGCAGACAACCTCTCTCCCGGCATCAAGCAGAAAGTCTTTTCCGGCGAAGTGAAGTTTACCAACGAAGAAATGTCCAAGCTTGTGCAGGCAAGTGTCGAGCATCGTTCAGATGTCCTTGCTCAAATCCTGCATCC
>NZ_JBBMEN010000058.1:0-1666 GCF_040096575.1 Faecalibacterium intestinale | reverse complement strand
CGGCTTGCTGCTCTAAATTATCGTTTATCATAATGTTAATAACTCTCACCAGTGGCGGGAGATTCTACGGAGAAACTGCCACTGCTGCCGTTCTCTGAAATCGTAACAAGGAGATACGGCGATGAAAAAACAAATTATCAACGAGATACAGCGAAAAATGCTGCCGTATCTCAATAACGAACAGTTGCTGCATTTGAAAGCAGTGCTGGAAGCGTCATTTCAAGGTGTCATAATTGAAATGGGTGAAGAGCAGCCAAAGGTTGATGAACAAGATTCGGTAGCAGCGTTCATTACGGCAAAGCGGATAGAAGGCTGTTCCGAGAAAACACTAGCCTACTATTCAAAAACTATCGAAGCGATGCTGAATGGTGTGGGAAAATCACCGCAGCAAATTACAACGGACGATTTGCGAAAGTATTTGACGGATTATCAAACACAGCGGCGGTCAAGCAAAGTTACAATTGACAATATCCGGCGTATTCTTTCCAGCTTCTTCTCGTGGCTGGAAGATGAAGATTTTATTATGAAAAGCCCTGTCCGCAGGATTCACAAAGTGAAAACCGCAAAAATCATCAAGGAAACGTATACGGATGAAGCGTTGGAGCTGATGCGTGACAACTGTTCAACAGTACGAGATTTGGCGATTATTGATTTGCTGGCATCTTCTGGAATGCGTGTCGGGGAATTGGTGACACTTAATCGGGAGGATATCAATTTCAACGAGCGCGAATGTGTTGTATTTGGTAAGGGCAACAAGGAACGATTGGTATACTTTGACGCACGGACGAAGATCCACCTTCAAAATTATCTGGATGAACGGTCAGATAGCAACCCAGCACTCTTTGTGACGCTGAAAGAGCCGCACGAGCGATTGATGATCGGTGGCGTGGAAACGATGCTCCGTGAATTGGGACGGCGATTGAAGCTAAATAAGGTGCACCCGCACAAGTTCCGGCGTACATTGGCAACATCAGCAATTGACAAGGGAATGCCGATTGAACAGGTGCAGCAGCTTTTAGGACATCAGAAAATCGACACAACTATGCACTATGCAATGGTAAAACAACAAAATGTGAAATTGGCACATAGGAAATTTATAGGATGAGGAAAAATATGATTGTGACGCTAAAAGATATTACGACCAAAATAACAAAAGGGACAACGCCGACATCTATTGGATGTAAATTTGAGAAAAGCGGCATTAATTTTATTAAATCAGAGTCTTTAGTCGATGGGAAAACGATTGATAAAAGTAAATTTGCCTTTATCTCGGAGCGGACACACGAAAGGCTAAAAAGATCTCAAATTGAGGAAAACGATATCCTTTTCTCGATGGCCGGTATGTTCTTGGGCAAAACGGGAATTGCAACCGCTGAAGTGGTGCCAGCAAATACGAATCAAGCGGTTGCAATTATAAGGGTAGATGATACAAAAGCAAACTATGAGTATGTGTACTACTACCTTAATCAAAAGTCTGTCATACATACTATTAATACGACATCTGCACAATCAGCTCAACCGAACATTAATTTGAAACAAATTGGGGAAATCAAGATAAATCTTCCTGACAGAAAAAAGCAAGATCAAATAGTTTCACTTCTTTCTGCAATAGATTTGAAAATTTCAAACAATGTAGAGATAAACGATAATTTAGAGCAGCAAGCCG
>NZ_JBBMEN010000057.1:0-1666 GCF_040096575.1 Faecalibacterium intestinale | reverse complement strand
GGGAGACTAACTATTAAAAGTCAAGCCCCAAAATGAAAAAATCCGCCAACCGACCGCTGCCCCTGACAAACAGCATTCAAATGCTGGTCTTGGAACAGCGAGGGCGACGGAGAGAACAGCAAAGCAAGCCCGGCCAACCCTCGCAGAAACAGAATAGCATTTGAATGCTTCGGTTCGTCAAGGGTTCGCTGCGCCAGCTAAGTTTCTGTTGGAATTAGCTCAGGCTCAGGAGAAAATCATGCAGCTGTAAGATATGTTTTTCCAGACTTCTGCAAAGCGTAGATCAGCCGCACGAGTTTCTTCATGGCATGGGACAGGGCAACATTGTAGTGTTTTCCTTCGGCACGTTTTTTGGCAAGGTATTCAGCAAAGACAGGATTCCAGTAGCAGACGTACTTGGTTGCGTTGTAAAGGGCATGTCGCAGGTAGCGGGAGCCACGTTTTTCCATGTGAGCATAGCAGTTCGTGAGTTTTCCGGACTGGTATGTAGATGGAGAGCAGCCAGCGTAAGCAAGAATTTTGTCAGGAGAACTGAAATTGGAGAAATCCCCGATTTCTGCAAGGATCACAGCAGCGGAGTTTACTCCCATGCCGGGAATCGAGAGAATTGGTGGATTGAGCTCATCTATGATTTTCTGAATAGAATCTTCAATTTCGTCGATCTCGGAGGCAAGTTCTTGAATGAGTTTAATGGTATGCTTCAATTCCAAAGATTTGGCAGGCATGACAGAGCCAATAGAAGCTCTGGCTGCCTCTCGAATCTGGATGGCTTTCTCTTTTCCGTAGCGTCCTTTGGACGCTGTTGTAAGAAGGTTTGTCAGCTTGGTAAGATGGACTTCTGAAATTTGCTTTGCACCGGGATATTCGCTGAGAAGTGCGTAGATTGAAGTGCCATGGATAGACGAAACAAGCCCTTCCAATTCGGGAAACAGAATCGTAGCCAATCTGGACACCGATTGCTTTAGTTTAGCGCATTCCTGAACTTTATCAAATCGGTATCTTGTTAGTGACTTTAGCTCTTCGTTATGGTATGCTATATCCGTGTAGGACTTGAGGTCTACATCGGACAATAGCATAGTTGCAATCGTTCTTGCATCCACACGATCGGTTTTGGTTTTGCGAAGGCTGAGACTTTTTCGGTACAGGTTGGTGTGCAAAGGGTTAATGACATAAGTTGGCAGACCGTTGTCAAGAAGGAACCCAAGAATATTGTAGCTGTAATGTCCGGTAGCCTCAAGTCCTACTTTTATTTTGTCTGACTTTTTGGTGCAGTTTCGAATCGTTTGAAGCAGCTGCTTAAATCCATCCATGTTGTTGGGGATGGTAAAGCAGTCAGCACGAACCATTCCGTCTGAATCAAGAATACAGCAGTCATGCTTATCCTTGGCAACATCAATTCCAACACAAACCATTTTGATACCTCCGGTATATTTATTTCGATGCTGTTCAGGACCACAGACTTCTTTGCTCTTGTAACCTCGTTCTAAATAAACCGTCTGGCGGTATCTAACTGATTAACATTTCAACAAAGAAGCTGTGGTTGGAGCCTCCCGAAAACCGTCTTTGCGGTAGGTGATGTTCCACCAATCCACAGCATCCTGAACTTATTGTAGCATTCCGCTGGAGAGCGGTCTATAAATACTACTATTTTATTATACGAGGTGAT
>NZ_JBBMEN010000056.1:0-1735 GCF_040096575.1 Faecalibacterium intestinale | reverse complement strand
GTCAGCCGCAAGGCTGCGGCGCACAGGACCTTGAAAATTGAACAATATCGAAAGAACTTGTAACGGAACCTATATTCGTGTTGGAAAAACACGGTAAACAATTCCAAACAAAAGTAATTCACACAGGACGCAAGCGATTGCGTGCTGAGCGAAACAAGATTTAACACTTTTAAGTGATAAATATCATTTATAAAGAGTTTGATCCTGGCTCAGGACGAACGCTGGCGGCGCGCCTAACACATGCAAGTCGAACGAGCGAGAGAGAGCTTGCTTTCTCGAGCGAGTGGCGAACGGGTGAGTAACGCGTGAGGAACCTGCCTCAAAGAGGGGGACAACAGTTGGAAACGACTGCTAATACCGCATAAGCCCACGACCCGGCATCGGGTAGAGGGAAAAGGAGCAATCCGCTTTGAGATGGCCTCGCGTCCGATTAGCTAGTTGGTGAGGTAATGGCCCACCAAGGCGACGATCGGTAGCCGGACTGAGAGGTTGAACGGCCACATTGGGACTGAGACACGGCCCAGACTCCTACGGGAGGCAGCAGTGGGGAATATTGCACAATGGGGGAAACCCTGATGCAGCGACGCCGCGTGGAGGAAGAAGGTCTTCGGATTGTAAACTCCTGTTGTTGAGGAAGATAATGACGGTACTCAACAAGGAAGTGACGGCTAACTACGTGCCAGCAGCCGCGGTAAAACGTAGGTCACAAGCGTTGTCCGGAATTACTGGGTGTAAAGGGAGCGCAGGCGGGAAGACAAGTTGGAAGTGAAATCCATGGGCTCAACCCATGAACTGCTTTCAAAACTGTTTTTCTTGAGTAGTGCAGAGGTAGGCGGAATTCCCGGTGTAGCGGTGGAATGCGTAGATATCGGGAGGAACACCAGTGGCGAAGGCGGCCTACTGGGCACCAACTGACGCTGAGGCTCGAAAGTGTGGGTAGCAAACAGGATTAGATACCCTGGTAGTCCACACTGTAAACGATGATTACTAGGTGTTGGAGGATTGACCCCTTCAGTGCCGCAGTTAACACAATAAGTAATCCACCTGGGGAGTACGACCGCAAGGTTGAAACTCAAAGGAATTGACGGGGGCCCGCACAAGCAGTGGAGTATGTGGTTTAATTCGACGCAACGCGAAGAACCTTACCAAGTCTTGACATCCCTTGACGATGCTGGAAACAGTATTTCTCTTCGGAGCAAGGAGACAGGTGGTGCATGGTTGTCGTCAGCTCGTGTCGTGAGATGTTGGGTTAAGTCCCGCAACGAGCGCAACCCTTATGGTCAGTTACTACGCAAGAGGACTCTGGCCAGACTGCCGTTGACAAAACGGAGGAAGGTGGGGATGACGTCAAATCATCATGCCCTTTATGACTTGGGCTACACACGTACTACAATGGCGTTAAACAAAGAGAAGCAAGACCGCGAGGTGGAGCAAAACTCAGAAACAACGTCCCAGTTCGGACTGCAGGCTGCAACTCGCCTGCACGAAGTCGGAATTGCTAGTAATCGCAGATCAGCATGCTGCGGTGAATACGTTCCCGGGCCTTGTACACACCGCCCGTCACACCATGAGAGCCGGGGGGACCCGAAGTCGGTAGTCTAACCGCAAGGAGGACGCCGCCGAAGGTAAAACTGGTGATTGGGGTGAAGTCGTAACAAGGTAGCCGTAGGAGAACCTGCGGCTGGATCACCTCCTTTCTAAGGAGTCAGGCAATGACAGAGCATCTAAGATGGTC
>NZ_JBBMEN010000055.1:0-1794 GCF_040096575.1 Faecalibacterium intestinale | reverse complement strand
ATCTTCTTCTACCGCAAAGGCGATACGACCATTATGGTCGATGCGGGATATAACTACGACCGCCTTGCCGAAAAAATGGGCTGGCTTGGGATTGATCCGAAGTCGATACACCATATCCTTATCACCCATCAGGACACCGACCATGTGGGTGCGGTGGAAGCAGACAGTCCGGGGCTGTTCCGGAATGCGAATCTGTACATCGGCGAGATCGAGAACCGGTATCTCACCGGCGAGGAGCGGCGAAAAGTCATCTATCATCTCTATAAATTGCCGCAGGTCACGCTCAACAACGAAAAGGTACTGCTGCACGATGGGCAGGTACTTGACATTGACGGCGTCAGGATCGAGTGTTTTCTGGTTCCCGGTCATACATGGGGGCACATGGTATACCTTGTGGACGAGAAATATCTCTTTACCGGCGATACCCTCTGGTTCGGCGCGGACGGCGGCTACAGCTTCATTTCCTCGCTGGCGGAGGACAATAAGCTGGCTGTGCAGTCACTGGCGGAGCTGGAGCGGAAACTGCGCGCGCGTGGGCTGCATCCATATTTCATCACCGGTCACACGGGATGGACGGACAATTTTGCCTTTGCGTTTGCCCACAAAGACAAGCACTGTTCACCATTCAAAAAACGAGTACACGACCCATCAGCACCCTATGATGCCTACGACGAATCGGACGACACCGAAGAAAATGCAAAGAGCGGTTTTCTGAAAGGCGTGGGAAGATGAAGGACAGCGAATTACAAATTGACCGTAGCTGCCATGTGCTATATTCCAAACCCTGCAAAAAGGAAATTCTGGCGAAAATCGCCCTGCACTATCCGGAAGCAGAGTGGGAGACAGTATGGGAAAAGGTGCAGCGGCAGTACGCGGTCTTTCTCTCCGACTGGCGCACCGACTTGGGCGGCAAAAAGAACTTCCACAACGGCGTAGGCGGCACCTACGACTGCATCGCCATCATGTGCTTTTACGATGTGTGCCGGGATGTGACCACATTCCGTGAAATTGAAGAGATGGAGGAAAAACTGATTCTTCCAACTTTCCGCAAGCTGAAATTTGTGGACTGCAACAAGCCGTTCTGGAGGAAGCTGATGTACAAGGCGTTTGTTCGTGCGAAAAGCGGCTGCGACAAATGGCACGATTACGAGATGTCGGTTGCGCCTTATGAAACCGACAAGCCTATTTATTATGAATTTACGGAGTGCCCGGCGGCGGAATTTGCCAAGCGGTTCGGATTTACGGACATTATGCCCGCCCTGTGCAATGTGGACTATGCGTCCATGGAACTGCTTCACGCAAGGCTGGTGCGGACGACCACCTGTGCGAATGGCTGTAAGTGTGATTACACCATCTGCGGCGATCAGGATCTATACTTAAAGGAACATCCCGAATACCGGGACGAAAACGGATACAGGAGGAACAAGTAATGCTTTTACAGGTGATTTTGGAAGGTCTTGGGTTGGGGGCTTTGCTATTTCTTGTCTGTGCCGTGGGCATCCGCAAAGGGGCTGTTGGGATGGTGCATCTTTACAGCCCGGCGGTGCAGCGGCGGTGCGTGAAGCTGGGACTTACAACACGCGAAAAAATAAAGCAAAATGCTTTGATTTTCAAAGCGGTATGCGTTCCCGGCTACATCGCCTATGTGCTGGTCTGTGTCTATGGGATAAACGGTGCACGCAGCTTTGCGGCGGGCTTCTGGCAGCTGCTGGTCATCTTGTCCGTTATGAATCTCATGGACCGCTTTTTGATCGATGGCTACTGGGTGGGGCACACGAACGCATGGACGATCCC
>NZ_JBBMEN010000054.1:0-2294 GCF_040096575.1 Faecalibacterium intestinale | reverse complement strand
GAGCGGGCGCAAGCCCTTGGCTTGCAGTTCTGCAAGGACAACTTCCCCGCTCATCCTGCCATCGTCTGCACTCACCCGGATGGGCACAACAGTACCGGGAACATCCATGTCCACATTGTGATCGGCAGCATCCGAACACGAGAAGTGGAGCGCAAACCCTATATGCAGAAGCCCCGTGACTGGCTAGAGGGCATGAAGCACTCCAGCACTGCCCAGACCATGCGGCACTTGCGTGTCGAGGTCATGGAGATGTGCGAGGGTGCCGGACTGTACCAGATCGACCTGCTCAACGGCTCCAAGGAGCGCGTGAGCGAAGCTGAGTATTGGGCGCGTAGACGCGGCCAGTTGAAACTTGACCGTGAAAACGCAGCCCTCACCACAGCTGGACAGCAGCCTCGGCAGAAGAAGTTTGAAACTGTGAAGGATACTTTACGGAGACAGATTTCGTCTGTATTGCACCGTGCCACGAGCTTTGAAGATTTTTCCGACAGGCTCTTGCAGCAGTACGGCATTGCCGTCAAGGAAAGCCGTGAACAACTCAGCTACTTGCCTGCTGGCAGAACGAAGTTTATCCGAGCGAAACATCTCGGTGACAACTACGACAAGAAAGCTGTGTTTGCTACCCTGAACGCAAACGCAGAGCACAAACCCAAGGTGCAGTTCAAGCAGGATACCATCGGGAAACTGATTGACATTCAGGCAAAGCTGGCCAAGGGTAAGGGCACAGGCTATGAGCGTTGGGCAAAGAAGTACAACCTCAAAGCCATGGCACAAACTCTGATCCTCTTGCAGGAGAAAGATTTGCTCAACGAGGACGCCCTGAACCAGCGCATCGCCGAACTGGAAACCAAGTATCACGACGCACTGGCGGTGGTGAAAGACCTCGAAGGTCGCATGAAATTCAACAAAGAGCTGCGCTATCAGGTCGCAGCCTATGCCAGCACCAAGATAATCACACAGCAGTTAAAAGCTGCCAAACGACCCGCAGCCTTTGAGGAGCAGCACCGTGCAGAGCTGACAGCATACCGGGCAGCAGCAGCCTATTTTAAGGCAAACAACATCACCAAGCTGCCCAGCCCGAAAAAACTGGAAGCCGAGTATGCGCAGCTGGCATCCGAAAAGGCAAAGTTCTACGAGCAGTACAAGGAAGCTAAGGAAGAACTGCTCAAACTGAAAACCGCAAAGCAGAATGTTGCGTCCTTTTTCCGGGAGGAAGAACCGGCGCAGCAGGAGAGATAAAGGAGTGTGCGTATGATCAATCTGAAAATCGATCCGGAGTTTCAGTCCCAGATTCCCCCTCTGACCGATGATGAATTCAAGCAGCTTGAAGAAAATATCCTGAAAGCGGGCAAGCTGCTCTCTCCTTTGATCGTGTGGAACAATACACTTGTTGACGGTCACAATCGTTATGCGATTCTTCAGAAGCATCCCGAAATCTACTTTTCTACCATGCCGCTCCGCTTTGCAAATCGTGAGGAAGCTCTCGCTTGGATCTGCAAGAATCAGCTGGGGCGGCGCAATTTAACCCCGGAGCAGAAGAAGTTCCTCATTGGAAAGCAGTACAGTGTGGAACATCGGAAGCCCGGTGGAAACGGCAACAACCAGCACACGGCTGCTGCCAAGAAAACCGCCCCGGAGGAATTGTGTCAAATTGACACAATTCCTCCCACTGCCGCAGAAGCAAGCGTTCGTAAGCAGATTGCGGAGCGGAACAATGTCAGCGAATCCTACGTTGCCCGTTCTGAAAAATTCATGCGTGGCGTAGAGATCATGGAACAGATGGTGCCCGGTATGCAGGAGAAAATTCTGTCTGGGCAATTCAAAGTCCGTGATGCTGATATGCACCGCCTCGCCAGAGCTGATTTTCCGAACCGCAAGCAAATCGTGCACGAGATTCCGCACCCGGAGGACCGCCCCGCTCCGCAGTCGAGCTACTCACACTACTCTGGAATCAACTACTCCGCGCTGGAAGTCGCTGTCCGGCGGATTCAGCAGGACTTTGATTTTTTGATGAGATACTTGCCTAAGCTGCCGGACGATTCCTACGCCAAAACTGAAACGCTGAAAATCCTCAAGCAGCACAAGGCGTATATGGCACAGTTTGAAGAAATGCTGAACGAGAAAGAAATCGCATAACGACAGGCACTTGTAAGCCATCAACGAGCCACCAGCCGCAAGTGCAGGGTGGAAAACTTCCGCGCCCTTGCGCCTGATAAAAATTGGAACTTTGATTTTCTCGCCCGGCTTTGCCACGGTGGGACGATCAAAGGAGCGTGCGTTTGAACAAAAAGAAA
>NZ_JBBMEN010000053.1:0-2932 GCF_040096575.1 Faecalibacterium intestinale | reverse complement strand
TAGTCTGTTACCCAAACTAATGTCTGGCGCGATTGATATCGCAAGTATCCAGCTCTAAGCTGCTAAATTATCGTTTAACTCCTGATTATTCTCAATCTTTCTTTGAATTGTGGTGATAATCTCGACCACACGTTTCTGAATACTCAGTTCAGGTAGCGTAACTTCGATCTGTTGAAAAGTTGAAGACGGTCTTGCCAGTGCAGGGACACCAACTTGTGAGGCATTGCTAAGAAGTTTATACTGCCCTATCGGAGTGTGAAAGTAATAGACAAGATATTCAGGCAAAACTTTATCATTGCATCTAACCCTAAACTGAGATTGCGAAATCACATACCGGTCATATCTTGAATCTTGCGGAATAAAAACTATCTGTCCAAGCGTTCCTCTATGTGTTATTACAATATCTCCGCGATGTGCATTCGCTTTGTTAAGAGAATCAGCTTTTTCCTCTGTGACATAGCGGAACGCCTTTTCAGACAAAGAAAAGCCCTCAAGATTGCTGCCATTTAAGACAGGCACTCCACTGTCCACAAAACAAGATACTTTAATATTTGAGCCAAATGGACCCATCGCAATTTCATCAATTAGGTCGGCAACGCGATACGTTTCATAACTCATATCCAATCGCCCCCAGCTTCTCCTTGATTTCTGCTTCCAGCTTGTGCGATTGCTTGAACAAATCTGAAAGTTCTGAGGTCAGCCGAACCATTTTTTCTTCAAACGGCTCTCCATTATCTTCCTGTTCTTCAACGCCAACATAACGACCCGGTGTCAAGATATAGTCCTGCTCTGCAATTTTCTCCGTATCAACAACTGCACAGAAACCTTTTACATCTTCCAGTGTGCCATTAACATGGGCATTATAGGTATCGGCAATTTTTTTAATATCCTCATCGGTCAGTTCACGCAGCTTGCGGCTCACCATAACGCCCATCTTCCGGGCATCAATAAACAGCGTTTTACCGGCTTGTTTCTTGCGTTTGGAGATAAACCAGAGCGAAACCGGAATCTGCGTCGTATAAAACAGCTGTGTCGGCATGGCAATGATGCAGTCCACAAGGTCAGCATTCACAATATTTTTGCGGATGTCACCTTCGCCGCCAGACTGAGAAGAGAGCGAACCGTTTGCAAGCACCATACCCATGCGGCCACCCGGCGCAAGATGATAAATCATGTGCTGAAGCCATGCAAAGTTCGCGTTGCTTGCAGGCGGCATACCATACTGCCAGCGTACATCATCTTTGAGCTGCTCTGCGCCCCAATTCGACAGGTTAAAAGGGGGATTCGCCATAATATAGTCTGCCCGCATGGTCGGGTGCTGGTCATCAAGGAATGTGTCTGCTGCATACTTGCCAAGGTCGGGTTCAATGCCACGGATGGCAAGGTTCATCTGTGCCAGCTTCCATGTGGTCGGGTTGGAATCCTGACCATAAATCGAAATATCGTTGATATTTCCGCTATGGTTCTCTACAAATTTTGCAGATTGAACAAACATACCGCCGCTGCCGCAGCAAGGGTCATACACTCGTCCCTTAAACGGTTGCAGCACTTCTACCAGCGTCCGCACAACGCAGGACGGCGTAAAGAACTCGCCGCCGCGCTTGCCTTCCTGTTCTGCAAACATAGACAGGCAGTATTCATAAGTGCGTCCCAGAATGTCCTTCTCGCTGCCATGTTCGATCATTTTGATGTTCGTAAACAGGTCAACGACTTCACCCAACCGCCGTTTATCCAGTTCCGGGCGCGCGAAATTTTTCGGCAAGATATCCTTCAGGCGCACGTTTTCTTTTTCGATAGCGCGCATTGCATCATCGATTACCTGACCGATTTCGGGATCATGTGCCTTTGCAGAAACATCGCTCCAACGCGCACCAGCAGGCACAAAGAAGATTCCTTCCGATGTGTACTCGTCATGATCTTCCTCAAAACCATCACCGTCTGCAACCAGCTGATTGTACTTATCTTCAAAACGATCCGAAATATATTTCAAGAAAATAAGACCAAGGACAACGCCCTTATACTCCGAAGCATCCATATTGCCCCGAAGCACGCAGGCAGCGTTCCAAATCTGTTTTTCAAATCCAATGTCGGCGGTGTTTTTCTCTGCCATGGTTCAATACCTCCGTTTTAGCTCAACAAATTCTGCTCTGAGTATAGCACAGATGTGCCGATTTTCCAATTTGTGCGCATAAATTCTTTGCTAGATGCTTCAATTTCCAGTAGATAAGTCCTACTATCACCGCTTTAGCACAATAAATTTTACAAAACCATCTTGACGTATTCTACATCCCGTGGTATTTTCCTTGTAAATCCCACCGTTCTTGTAGATTGGTCAAAAGCCATCCACAAGATGTGGTCGTGTTCATTCTGAACACTGCCTCACCGTGGATTATCCCTGAAAGATTAACCGCCCCGCAACACACCCGATTCATTTTGCCGCCGATTCACCCCGACAAAATCCATCGCTGCGCTGCGTGGGCGGTATTTTTCTTTTTCACAAATAAAATCTTATGTGGTTGTACAAGTCTCTGAAATTTGTTTTTAGTTGTTGACTGTACAACTCCAAAGTGTTATTCTTGTGCTTGAAAGAAGCAGGACGTAGTGTCCGCACTGCACCCGGCTTTCTTCATACTGTACCTTGAATCCTTCATAAGCCGTCTGAACGTGATACCGTGCGATGACCTCACACTTTCCGTGAGCGAGCCGGACAACGCCGCTGCACAAACAGGGGCAGGAACTGCGTTCGGAGCAAACGGCGATCAACATACACGAGCAGTGGAACTCTCTACTTATTTTTGCGTCTTAACAATTCGGAAACAATTACCCGGAAACGGTTTTGAGCGCAGCGGTAGAGGGCAAGAACCGTCCCGTGGCCACAAATTTTCAATTCTTGAAAATTCTGTGTTCCTCCGGGACTACACTTCTGCAACGC
>NZ_JBBMEN010000052.1:0-3136 GCF_040096575.1 Faecalibacterium intestinale | reverse complement strand
AGCCCTTGAAGAAGAAAAGACCGCATAACAACAGACACCTGTAAGCCATCAACGAGCCCCCAGCCGCAAGTGCAGGGTGGAAAACTTCCGCGCCCTTGCGCCTGATAAAAATTGGAACTTTGATTTTCTCGCCCGACTTTGCCACGGTGGGACGATCAAAGGAGCGTGCGTTTGAACAAAAAGAAAAAGTCCACAAATACTTCCCCTTACCCCGATGAAGTCATTGACCGTCTGGCACGGGCATTCTATCCGGCCATTCTTGCCTGCTGGAACAGCGAGGAAGGGCAAAGAGAATTTGCTGCATGGCAGGCGGAACAGGCTCATCATGCCCCCAGCAAAGAAAAGCAGAGCGTTCCCGACGGGGAACGCCCTGTTGTACATATCGCTGTTATCTGTGGCTTTAATCGCAAGTTTTACAAGCAGAGCAATTCTCAACGACCTGTTTGCGATATGCAATTCACGGTTGTTGCCAACGAATCAAATCGTGAATTACGCTGGCAGGGTGCGTCCTATTCAGGGACGCACCCTGTTTTTGTTTTGTATTTGATCTTCTAATCCATGGTTCAGACTGTATTCGCTCAAACACCCTCTAGAATGGTATGCCGGAAGCAGATGCCTCAAAGCTGCCGACATCTCCGATTTTTCAAAAAGACTTGACATTCCCGGGTAGTTCTATATAATTATCAATGTTAATTACCTTCGATAATCGTTTGGAGAGGAATTTCATTATGACCATCGAACTGATCAAGCAGCTGCTGGATGCCTGCTATCTGGCAAAGCGGGCACGGGAGATGCTGCCTGCCCTGCCGGAGGGTGTGACATCCTCCTATATCCAGTGTCTGGATGTTATTCAGAAATTGCAGACCCGTGGCATCTGGCCGAAGATCTCTGATCTCAGCGATGCGCTGAATCTGCCCCGCCCCGGTGTGACCCGTACCGTAAAAGAGATGGAGCACAAAGGGTATCTGAGAAAACAGGTGTCCGCTGAAGATGGCCGCGTGACCTATCTGTTCCTCACCGAGAGCGGGCAAGCGCTTTCCCAGAAGTACAATACGGACTACTTCTCGCAACTGCTCCCGTATCTGGACGGCATTTCCGAGGAGGATGCAGCGTGCACCATCCAAACGCTGGAAAAATTCTATGCTATTATGTGCGAAAGGAAAGATTCTCTTGAAAAACGATAAGACCGATTTTACCCAAGGCCGCATTTTGCCAAAGCTCGCCTTTTTCATGCTGCCCATTCTGGGTGCGCTGGTGCTGCAGGCCGCTTACGGCGCAGTAGATCTTCTGGTAGTGGGGCGCTTTGGCTCCACTTCAGGCTTGTCTGCGGTTTCCACCGGTAGTCAGGTACTCAACCTCGTCACCTTTGTTGTCACCCAGCTTGCCATGGGTGTCACAGTGCTCATTGCCCGCTATCTGGGCGAAAAACGACCGCAGTACATCGGGCAAGTCATTGGCGGGGCAGCTGTTGTGTTCACCCTTCTGGCAGCTGCACTGTTCGTGGTGCTGGTGTTTTTTGCACGGCTTATTTCCAGTCTGATGCAGGCTCCTGCCGAAGCCCTGGACCTGACCGCCAGCTATGTGCGCATTTGCGGCAGCGGCATCTTCTTTATTGTAGCCTATAATATGCTCTCGGCTCTTTTCCGCGGTCTGGGCGACAGCCGCTCTCCGCTGATCTTTGTGCTGGTGGCGTGCATTGTGAATGTTATTGGCGATCTGGTGCTGGTGGCTGGTTTTCATCTGGATGCTGCCGGTGCCGCCATTGCTACGGTAGCAGCACAAGCCGTCAGCGTAATCTGTGCAATCGCAATGCTGCTGAAGAAGGAGCTGCCCTTCAAAATCCATCGCTCTGATTTCAAGCCGAACCCCCAGTGCAAAAAATTTCTGGGCATCGGTCTGCCGCTGGCTTTGCAGGAGTTTTTGACCCAGCTTTCCTTTCTGGCGCTCTGCGCCTTCGTCAACCGGTTGGGGCTGGAGGCATCTTCCGGCTACGGTGTGGCGTGCAAGATCGTTAATTTTGCCATGCTGATCCCCAGTTCTCTGATGCAGTCCATGGCATCCTTTGTGTCCCAGAACGTGGGTGCTGGCAATAAAAAACGCGCCGAGCAGTCCATGCTCACCGGCATTGGCATCGGTCTGGTGTTCGGCTGCGTCGTATTTGCACTGGTGTGGTGCAAGGGTGACGTTCTCTCCGGTCTGTTTACGGCAGATGCCGCGGTTATTGCCAACGGCTACGCCTACCTCAAGGGCTTTGCGCCCGAGACCATCGCCACTGCCATCCTGTTCAGCATGGTAGGTTACTTCAATGGCAACGACAAAACCCTCTGGGTCATGGTACAGGGGCTGGTGCAGACTCTGCTGGTGCGTCTCCCCATGGCGTATATTATGAGTATCCAGCCCAACGCCAGCCTGACGATGATCGGTCTGTCCGCACCCACCTCCACCGCAGTGGGCATCTTATTAAACATCTGCTTTTTCCTCTGGCTTAAACGATACGAAAATCAAACGTCTGCATAAGTTTTGAAGGCTGGAGGCCTGCCGATGGTTGTTACCACCTATAAACATGATACGGTCGTGCTTGAAATTTCAAATTCAATCATGAGTCGATAATAGCAAACAAGCCCACAGGATAGACCGCATAAAAATACGGCAGACCTGTGGGCTTGTTCCTTATATCGAGTTAATCTCTAAACGATAAATCCTCTGATCCATGACCTCCGACCACATTCTTCAAATATTCCTCCGGGTTACCATTCAGAATCAAATCCGCGTAGCTCAGCGGATCATTGTAGATGAGGTAATCCAACTCCGACCTCTGCGCCATGGTCACATCCAACGCATCCTCGACCCCGGTGCAGTCGATGGAAATTTTTCTTCCATCCCGGAGCAGCAGCTCCACGCAGCCGGTGTCCATGTTGAATTTGCAGGTTCTTTCATCGTACTTCATACTCGTGTCCTTTCTACCTTACGGCACCTTTACAGTTGTGACCTTCGTGATACGGTCTTTCTTTTGATAAGGTTTCGGACACACGGCCGTCAGGGAAGAGCCTGAATTTTCATTTCCGAAGAAAACAAAAAATCCGAACCCTTCTCCTATCGAGAAAAGGTTCGGATTTTCATGGTTTGGTGCGGATAA
>NZ_JBBMEN010000051.1:0-3358 GCF_040096575.1 Faecalibacterium intestinale | reverse complement strand
AATGCTGTTTGTCAGGGGCAGCGGTCGGTTGGCGGATTTTTTCATTTTGGGGCTTGACTTTTAATAGTTAGTCTCCCTATCTACAAAAGTTGGCATTAAATTTTTGTTGAACCAAAGGAATTGTTGAGAATACAATCAATACCCATTTGGAGAGATAGTAGCAAACTACATGACGTGTATACGGAAGCACATTAAAAATGGCAAGCAGGAAATCTATTGACGAAAGAACAGATGCGACCATCTTGTAACTTGACCGCTTCTTTTCACTTAAAGGCTTATTCTTTGCTTCGATAGGTGAGAGAAAGATAGAGATGCCCAAAAGAGCTACTGTTGTCAGGATACGGAAAAGGTGATTTGCTGCGATTGCCTTACTTAGCAAAATGCAGATAAGTGCCAGTCCGGAGAATGCCAAATAGCATCTGGTGTGCGATGTTGCATGGTATCCGCCAATGTAGATTCGCTGTGGGATAAACCCAATCAAAAATGAAAGTGCGTACCGCACATCACCACACACAACAGCGATTAAAACAACAAGCAGAACGCTCACAACAGATGATATGAGCAACTCGTACCCATAGACATACGCATCCGCCTTTGCTTCATCTATCACTTTTTGCTCGCAGAAAAGACGGACTAATTTTTGAGACAGCGTGCGTTCCCACATTGCAGTTGCGCCACCTTATCTTCTGATTTTTGCTTCACTGTATCATAAATTTCAGCAAAATCAAGAGGTTTGGCAAAACTGGTCGTTCTGGTGACAAAAGTGGTAGGTCAGGCTACTTGTAAGGAGCCTTTGCACAGTCTATAATAGTAGCAGGACATTATTTTGTGGAGGTTGTCGAAATGCTGAAGTACCACGTTGCAGTCTGCGATGATGAGAAGTCAGACCTTGATGGCATTGTTCAAAGCGTCCAGCAGTACGATGTGCAAGGCTGCTTTGACATTGAGACTTACATGGATGGGAATGAACTTCTGAGCGAATTGCAAATGCAGAAAAAATCCTTCGATTTGCTGCTGCTCGATATCGAGATGCCATCCAACGGTTTTCAGTTGGCGCAGTCTTTGATCCAAATGGAGAAGCATCCTTTGGTGGTATTTGTCACGAAGCGGCATGAGTACGCTGTGCAGGGATATGGCGTTGCATTCCGCTACCTTGTCAAACCTTTGGATCAGACACTGTTCGCTGCGGCAATGGATGCCGTCCTTCAGGAACTGAACTCCAAACATTTTACGATCGAATACGATGGTATTACCATGTCCTTGGAAACATCGGACATTTACTTTCTGGAAAGCCACGGACATAAAGTTCTGATTCACTGTAAGGAGCAAGACCTTACATTGCGAATGAGCATTCCTGAAGCCTTGGAGCAACTTCCCAAACGGTGCTTTGTGTCACCACACAAAAGTTATCTCGTCAACATGGAACACATTGTTTACGCTACGGGAACCGCTGTTTTTCTTTCCAGCGGACATCAGCTGCCGATCAGCAGGAGGAAGCGTCAGGAGTTCAATCAGATCTTCAACGCTTATTTGGGAAGATGATGCTTTATTATTTCGTTGAGTTTGCAGGGAGCTTTGCCAACATTGCCCTGTTGCTGCTTTTTATCGGTCGGCTGTTTCCCAAAAAGGAGCCCGTCTCAAGGTGGTTCTATGCCTATGTTGCACTCTTGATCGCTGGGCAGTGCGCTTTGAGTTTATTCCCGGATTGGGTAACGCAGCGCACGATTTATCTTTTAGTTGGCGGATTTCTCCTTGCATTGCTGTTCTATGAGGTGCGACCGTGGCAGGCGGTTTTCGCAAGCGGAGCCTTCTTTACACTGGCTGCTTTGGTGGAAGTGCTTGCAATGCTCCTGATTGGTCTGCGTATCCCGGATACCGACATTCTGATGCAGGCTGGGGCAGCACGGTTGGTCTATATTGTTTTTTCAAACCTGATTCAAATTCCACTCGTAGTTCTGATCTCACATTTTTTCAGCCGAAAGGGAAATGCTCTGCGCATCCTATGGCTGTTGCCGATCATTGCGATTCAAATCGCAAGTATCGCGGTCTGTTATGTGGCACAGTATCATACTGCGGATGAGTATTTCCCTGATTATATGGTCGGCCTTATGGCTGTACTTCTCCTTATAAACATCCTGATCGTGTTCTATGTGGAAGCTCTCCGGGAAAATGAGCTAGAAAAATTCAAAGTCAAGTTCAATGAGCAGCAGTACAACCTTCAAATGGAATACTACCAGCAGCTCAAAGAACGTCAGGAAGAAGTCCGTTCTCTACAGCATGATGTGAAGAAATACATTCTGGCGATGCAGGCAGTTGCAGAACACGGTGATACCGAAGAACTTCACAAGATCGCACAGGCCGCCACGAATGTTTTCGAGCGTTCCACAAATATTTCTGCTGTCGGAAATCCTGTTGTTGATGCTCTTTTGAATTATTACTTACGAATTGCGGAAAGGAATAACATCAAAGTCAAACTGGATGTGACGATTCCTGAAGTTCTGACGATCTCATCGTTGTCTTTGAGCATCATCATCGGAAACACATTTGACAATGCCATTGAAGCCTGCTGCGACTTGCCAGCAGAACAGCGAATCATTCATCTACAGCTGCGCAAGCAGTATCGCAGTCTCTTTTACCGGCTTGAGAATCCATACAGCGATACCGTTCGCAGCATCCGCATCGGAGAGTATCACGGTTACGGACTAAAGAACATAAATCGTATCGTTCAAGAGAACCATGGCGACTTCTACACAAAGAAGAAGGACGGTGTGTTTACCGTCCAAGTCCGCCTGAACTGCGAAAATTAAAACATTCTTCTAAAACGCAGCCTTGCTTTCGCTTGTACTTTGTGTGTTTCGTTCATCTGATGTATTCATTATCCTGAAGTGTTGACACGCATTCGTACTTATGTTATCATTCCCAACAAATCCACAGAGATTTCTGTAAAGAAACGATTCTGTGCGGTTTTATTTCCTGCGAAGATTTACCGCCCCGCAACACACCCGATCATTTTGCCGTCTGTTTCACCCGACAAAATCCTTCGCCTGTACTGCGTGGGCGGTATTTTTCTTTTCCGGGGAAGATTGCACCTTGAAAATTTCATGAGCCGACCGAACGTGATACCGGCTCTCCAGTCAACGCCGCTGCAAAACAGGGGCAGGAACTTCGTTCGGGGCAAACGGCGATTCACATATATGAGCAGTGGAACTCTCTACTTATTTTTGCGTCTTAACAATTCGGAAACAACTTTCGGAAATACGTTTTGAGCGCAGCAGTGGAGAGCAAGAACCGTCCCGTGGCCACAAATTTTCAATTCTTGAAAATTCTGTGTTCCTCCGGGACTACACTTCTGCAACGC
>NZ_JBBMEN010000050.1:0-3818 GCF_040096575.1 Faecalibacterium intestinale | reverse complement strand
CGTCCGTACCAGACCCGCAATTACTATGCACTGCTTGTGAAGGGAGATGACGCCCATGATTCCGTTTCTGAAAAAGAATAAAGACGGCAAAAAGCCGCCCAAGCCCACAGTGCCCCACACGGCACAGGAAAGCATCCCGTTCCAGCGGATGTTTGAGGACGGTACCTGCCGTGTCCGTCCCGGCTACTACACCCGCACCATCCAGTATCAGGATATCAACTATCAGTTGGCGCAGCAGGAGGACAAGACCGCCATCTTTGAGGAATGGTGCAGTTTTCTCAACTTTTTCGACAGCTCTATCCACTTCGAGTTGTCCTTCGTGAATACCGCCACCGATTCGGCGGACTTCGAGAAGTCCATCCGCATCCCGTACCAGCAGGATGGCTTTGATGATGTGCGAGCCGAGTACAGCCAGATGTTGCGGCAGCAGCTTTCCAAGGGCAACAACGGCCTGACCAAAACGAAGTTTCTGACCTATGGCATCGAGGGCGACAGCATGGCGCAGGTCAAACCTCGGTTAGAGCACATCCAGAACGACCTGATGAACAACTTTCACAGGTTGGGCGTTCTGGCAAAGCCGCTGGACGGTACGGAGCGTCTGCGGCTGATGCACGGGATGCTGAACATGGATGGAGCCAACAAGTTCCACTTCAACTGGAAAGACCTTGTGCCCAGTGGTCTGTCCGTAAAGGATGCCATTGCCCCCACTGCGCTGGCGTTTAAGAACAGCCGTACCTTTCAGGTGGGCGGCATCTTCGGGGCGGTCAGCTTCCTGAATATTACGGCTTCTGACCTGAGCGATCAGCTTTTGAAGGATTTCCTTGATATGGATTCCAGCCAGATCGTTACCATGCACATCCAGTCCGTTGACCAGAACAAGGCCATCAAAACCATCAAGCACACCATCACGGAACTGGACCGCAGCAAAATCGAAGAGCAGAAGAAAGCCGTCCGCGCAGGATACGATATGGACGTTTTGCCGTCCGATTTGGCAACCTACGGCAGAGATGCCAAGGCACTTTTGAAGGAATTGCAGAGCCAGAACGAGCGGATGTTCCTTGTCACTTTTCTGGTGTTGAACACCGGCAAGACCGAGCAGGAACTGGAAACCAACGTGTTTCAGGCAGTCAGTATTGCCCAGAAGCACAACTGCGAATTATGCCGCCTTGATTTTCAGCAGGAGCAGGGGCTGATGAGCAGCCTGCCACTGGCAGACTGCCAGATTGAGATCCAGCGCGGTCTGACCACCAGCAGCACAGCGATTTTTGTGCCGTTTACCACACAGGAACTGTTCGACAACGGCAAGGAAAGCCTGTATTATGGCTTGAACGCCCTGTCCAACAACCTGATTATGGTAGACCGGAAAAAACTGAAGAACCCCAATGGCCTGATCCTCGGCACCCCCGGCTCTGGCAAGTCGTTCAGCGCAAAGCGTGAGATCTGCAACGCATTCCTCGTGACGGACGATGATATCATCATCTGTGACCCGGAATGTGAGGTGCGACACGAAGTCGCGTAATGTATTGCGTGTAAACGCTACTCTATCCATTTGGAGTACCCCCTACTGTGACCTGCACTGGTCAAAAGCCGGCGTTGGGAAGCTCACAGGACAATATGGGAAATCTGCCAGCCTAAAAGCAGACGTACCGTTAGGGTAAAGAATGCTATGTCGAATGTAATGTGAACCATCGTAAGGATCGTTACAGGGAATAGGTGAAATAAGGCTGATACACCTACACCAAAAGGTGCTGGAGGTGGCCAAGGGGCCTTTCGCTACCCCGAAGCAAATGGACACAAATCCTCCCGGTTCAAAGATGGCGGCTAAGGCATTCATGAATTATGCATTACGTGGAACGTGGAAAACCCTATGCACTCCTTTGATAAAGGTATCGACCTCGCAAGAGGGAGAAACGGTGCAGAGGGTATGAGATGGAATAAAAAGCGAACGGTTCACTGTAACAGTGAGCATAGGGGTTCAAAATTTGCCCTGACCTGAAAGGGTGCTGACTTATTCCGGGTATTTCATGGCAAGATTGGAGGTATCCCTGTGAACGATAAGTATTCAACGACGGAAGGTAAAACTTCTGAGAAGCTGTCGGACGAAGCTATGTTGAGTGCCCAATGGAAAAACATTGACTGGCATAAGGCAGAGCGGGAAGTCAACAGGCTACAAATCAGGATTGTCAAGGCAACTCAGCAAAAAGACTACAACGCAGTAAAACGACTTCAGTATCTTCTGACACATTCCTTTTACGCCAAAGCACTGGCTGTTAAGCGTGTCGTCACCAACGACGGGCGCAGAACTCCCGGTGTGGATGGTGTTCTCTGGAACACTCCGGCGAAGAAAATGGCAGCGGTTCTGTCGCTGACAGATAAAGGGTATCGTGCACGTCCTCTCCGTAGAGTGTATATCGAAAAGAAGGACAAGAAGAAAAAGCGTCCATTGGGCATTCCTACAATGTATGACCGCGCAATGCAGGCTCTCTATGCTTTGGCACTGGAGCCGGTGGCGGAAACAACAGCAGATGGGAAATCCTTTGGTTTCCGAAAAGGAAGATGCGCACAGGATGCCTGCGAATATCTGTTCAATGCACTGTCGCGCAAGCACATTTCTCCGAAGTGGGTTTTGGAGGGTGACATCAAAGGTTGCTTCGACCATATCAGCCATGATTGGCTTCTGGCGAACATCCCCATGGACAAGAACATTTTGAAGCAGTTCTTAAAGGCGGGATTTATCTATCAGCGCGAACTCTTTCCTACCGAGGAAGGAACTCCGCAAGGTGGTATTATCTCCCCCATTCTGGCGAACATGACGCTGGATGGTATCGAGAAGAAGCTGGTCGAACGCTTTCACACGAACGCGCTCGGCAAGGTCGATTCAAGATTTAAGAATGCCCACAAAGTAAACTTCGTCCGCTATGCAGACGATTTTGTGGTCACAGCGGCAACACCTGAATTGGCTCTTGAAGCAAAGGAGCTGATTCGAGAGTTTCTCGCTGAACGCGGATTGGAACTTTCTGATGAAAAGACCGTTGTCACCAACATTGACGATGGTTTTGACTTCCTCGGCTGGAACTTCAGAAAGTATAACGAAAAGCTGATTATCAAGCCTTCTCAAAAGGCGGTCAAGGCTATCGTTTCCAATATCTCTGACACGATTCTCCGCAGAGGAAAAGCGTGGCAGCAAGATGTTCTGATTATGAAGTTGAACGAACAAATTCGAGGTTGGACTAATTACCATCAGTCCGTATGCGCAAGTGATGCGTTCGCGCATCTGGACTACGTCCTGTACGAACTGCTGTGGCGATGGGCTAAAAGACGGCACCCAAAGAAGAACAAATGGTGGATTTCTACGAGATACTGGCATCGTGTCGGCAATCGGAACTGGGTGTTCTCTACGGAAAACAAGGCGCTGATACGGGTGGACAGCACAGCTATTGTGCGGCACACCAAGATAAAAGCGACTGCAAATCCGTTCCTCGATGTGGCGTATTTCCAGAAGAGGAAATTCGACAAAGGAATGCACCGGCTGACTGGAAAATTCAAGACTATTTGGAAAAACCAGAACGGGCTGTGCTACCACTGCGGAATGCCGATGGATGTAACGGAAGAAAGAGAAATCTTCTACCTTGCACCAAAGGCAAAGACTGGCACGGAAGATGTTCGTAATATGCGCTACGTTCATTGCGCCTGTCAGAGAATTTATGCTGAGAACCGCTTGAAAAAGTGATGAAATGCTTGAGCCGTATGACGGGAAACTGTCACGTACGGTTCTTAGGCGGGAAAGCGGTGGTAACACCGCTGACCCAGCCGATTAC
>NZ_JBBMEN010000049.1:0-4117 GCF_040096575.1 Faecalibacterium intestinale | reverse complement strand
AACACAGAAGTTAAGCTTACTTGTGCCGAAGATAGTTAGCTGGAAACGGCTTGTGAAAATAGGTAGTCGCCGACTTAGAGAAACGCTTCAGGAGTTTTCCTGAAGCGTTTTTTAGTATGTAAAAGATGAAATTCCTACAAATAGAGCAAGATATAACTGAAAATTCATATTTTGTTAAAATACTTTATAGGAATTAGTTGCAGCTAAGGGATGCTTATGATACAATAATAATATGATACTGTGATGAAAAATGGGATTTGATAGAGATGTATTACAGAACGGAAGGAAGTAGTTACGTTGAAGGTGGCGATGATCGGGCACAAGGATTTTCCAAGTCGCTCGGGCGGTGTAGAGGTCATGGTCGGCGGGCTGGCCAGAAGTCTGGTGGAACGTGGCTATGACGTAACCGTGTATAACCGCGGCTTGGAAAAGCACCATAATGTGTACGATGTGGACGGCGTTCACGCACGGCGGGTATTTACCCTGCAAAAGCCTTCGCTGAATGCCACGATCTACTCCTTTCTGGCTACCTTTGACGCGCTGTTCCGGGGCTATGATGTGATACATTACCACGCCATCGGACCCAGCGTACCGCTGCTGATCGCTAAACTGTTCGGCAAGCACACCGTATGTACGGTGCACGGTTTGAACTGGAAGGTAGACAAGTGGCGCGGCTTTGCAAGCCGTTACATGAAGCTGGGAGAGAGGATCGCCGCAAAATATGCGGATGATCTGGTGGTGCTTTCGGAGACGGAATGGAACTATTTTTTGCAGAAATATGACCGCGCGTCCATTCTGATCCCCAATGCCATCCGCTTTTATGAAAGGCACGATTGCAGTTTGATCCGGGAAAAATATGGGCTGGAGCAGGGAGAGTACATCCTATATGTGGGACGCATCTCGCCGGAAAAGGGCACGATGGATCTGGTGGAGGGCTACCGCAAGGCCAAGACAGGGAAAAAGCTTGTGCTGGTCGGCCCGCTGGACGACAGCGAATATTGCAGGACAGTACAGCAGCAGGCACAAAATGACCCCAATATCATCATGACAGACTATGTGGTGGGCGACCCGCTGAAGGAGCTTTACAGCAACTGCGGACTGTTTGTTCTGCCCAGCCACACCGAGGGACTTTCCCTTTCTTTGCTGGAGGCGCTGTCCATCGGTGCACGGTGTCTGGTGAGCGATATCCCCGAGAATACGGTCGTGACCGACATTTACGGTGCGGCCTTTACGCCGGAGGATACGGACGACCTTGCACGGGCGCTGGAGCGGGAATGCGCACAGGAGTACCCGGACGCAATGCGGCAGCAGCAGATCCAGTACATCCATACAAATTTCGAGTACGAGGTGATGCTGGACCGTTACGAGGAGGTCTATCATCATGTGGTGGGCGACCCGCTGAAGGCGATGCCCTCCACCCTGAAAAAAAAGAAAGTGCCGGCAGGCGCAAAAGCATAAGCAAAGAACGCCCCGGGAACGTTTGAAAACGTTTCCGGGGCGTTTTTTCGTTTAGATCAGCGGGGCGATGAACTTGAGTACCATGCCCACCAGATGCAGCAGTTTTTTGCCCTGCCAGACGCTCTGGCGGGTAGGCTCTACTGTGCGGCACTGTGCCAGCGTATCCTGAAAATCAGCTTCAATACGGGGCAGGCAGTCCACGCCGCGCATCCAGACCGCGTTTTCAAAGTGGTGGTACAGACTGCGGTAATCCAGATTGATGGTGCCCACGACCGCCTCCTGCCCGTCCATGATCATCACCTTGGCGTGGGTGAAGCCGGGCACCCACTCGCTGATCTTTACACCAGAGGACAGCAGTGGCAGGTAATGGGTCTTAGCCAGCGCATAAGCAAACCACTTGTCCGGCTTGCCGGGTAAAATCAGGTGCACATCCACGCCGCGCTCTGCGGCAAAGCGCAGGGCGGTCTCCAGCTCGCCGTCCAGAATGAGGTAGGGCGTGATGATATGTACGCTGTGCCGGGCGCGGTTGAGCAAATCGATGTACACCATCTCGCCCACCCGCTCGCCATCCAGCGGGCAGTCGCCGTAGGGGATGACAAAGCCGTTGGCCTGCGTTTCCGGGAGGGGGCGGGTGAGGAACTGCGCAAACTCCGGCTCGCGCTGGATGCTCCACATCTGCAAAAACAGAGCGGTCATGGTGCGCACGCCCTCGCCCTCCAGCATGACGGCGGCGTCCTTCCAGCGGCCATATTTTTCAACGTGGTTGATGTACTCGTCGGCCAGATTCACGCCGCCGGTAAAGCCCACGCGGCCATCCACGACAAGGATCTTGCGGTGGTCGCGGTAGTTGTAGTGGGTGGAAACAAAGGGCGTGACCGGCGCAAACACCTTGCAGCGGATACCCAGCGCTTCCAGCCGTCTGGGGTAGTCCCGGGGCAGGGTGGAGAACTCGCAGGTGCCGTCATACATTACCCGCACATCCACGCCCTGCGCGGCCTTGCGTGCCAGTATCTCCAAAATGCGCCCCCACATCAAACCCTCGTCGATGATGAAGTATTCCAGAAAAATGTACTGGGTGGCGCTTTCCAGCTGGGGCAGCAGCGCAGCAAACTTGGCTTCTCCGCTGGGAAAATAGGTCACCTGTGTGTTTTCGTACACCGGGAAGCCGCCGCCCCGTCCGCGCAGGTACTGCGCCAGAGAGGCCGCGCCGGGGCAGTCGGCATCCAGCGCCTTGCCCGTCTTTTTGTTCTGCGGCAGTTGACTGCGGGTCTGCCCCTCCAGCTCCAGCAGGCGCTTTTTGAGCATCCGGTGACCGACATCCTCCTTGGTGTAGCAGAACAGCAGCACGCCCAGCACCGGGGCAAGCGCCGTGACCACCAGCCACGGGATGCGCACGCTGTTGTTCATGTCCTGATTGAGCAGGTAGACCATCATGACCGCCGTGACCAGCAAGGTGCCGCCCAAGTAATGGGGCAGCAGGTCGCTGAACCAGCGCATCAGGCTGAAGAGCGCCCCGAATTGCAGCACCAGCAGCACCAGCACCAGCCCAAAGCGGCTGAAGATGGCATGGATGAGCCCTTTCTGGCCTTTACGGAGCAGACGGATGCCGCCGTCCTCAAATACCCGGACCTTGCTTCTCATGGTGTGCTGCAATGTTTCTTTTGACATTTTGACCGTCCTTTTTTTGGAATGTGTCGGAGGATAGCCTGCAAGCCCTGTCCAAATGACACATTTTGTGCTATGATAAAGGGGAAGAACTGCTGCCGGGCGGCAGCAGAGCATATACAAGTCTATTATAATCGATTCCGACCGGTTTTTCCACAGAAACCGGCAGATTTTGTACAGAAGGAGTTTGCATCATGAACAACCTGATCATTGGCATCGCGGGCGGCTCGGGCAGCGGCAAGACCACCCTTGCGCTGCGGCTGAAGGAGCGCTTTGGGGAGGACGAGGTGCGGCTGATCTCCCACGACAGCTACTACAAGCGCCACGATGAGCTGCCCTTTGAAGAGCGCTGCAAGCTGAATTACGACCACCCGGACGCCTTCGACAACGCATTGCTCATCTACCATTTGCAGGAGCTGAAGGCCGGACGCGCCATCGACTGCCCGGTGTACGATTACTCCAACCACAACCGCAGCAACGAGGTGCAGCACATCGAGCCCGCCCCGGTGCTGATCGTGGAGGGAATTCTGCCCTTTGTAGAGCCGGAGCTGTGCGCCCTGTTCGACTACAAGATCTTTGTGGACACGGACGCGGACGAGCGCATCCTGCGGCGCATCCTGCGGGACGTAAAGGAGCGCGGGCGCAGCCTGGACAGCGTGATCGACCAGTACCTTACCACGGTCAAGCCGATGCACGAAGCCTTTGTAGAGCCCAGCAAGCGCAACGCGGACATCATTGTGCCCAACGGCGGCGAGAACAGCACCGCCGTGGAGATGCTGGCGCACCACATCCGCACCCTGATCGAGCGGGCGAACCGGGGGTAAGACGATTTAGAATGGCTTCCGCTGCGCTCTAGCCATGTTCAGCGGAAAGAATATTTTTAATTTTGGGGTTCTGAAAAGCCTGCGGGCTTTTCATCTTTTTTGCCACCCTGCGCCGGGTGGGCTTTGCGGGCGTAATGGCACAGGCCAAGGCCAAGCGGGAGTATAAAAAG
>NZ_JBBMEN010000048.1:0-5138 GCF_040096575.1 Faecalibacterium intestinale | reverse complement strand
GCAATTATACACCGTTCCGGTGAAATTGCGGTCTTGCAGACGGCTCGATGAAATCGAAGCTGGCGTTTGTGCGCCAGCCCGATTCCATCCCAAGGAAAACTGCATTTTCCTTGCGCTGCTTTGCAGCTATCCTTTTGCGGCTCCCGCCTGAGACCGAAGCGCACAGCACTCCGCTCCAAGGCGGCGAGCAAAACCGAATACGATTCCAGACCGTTCATCAAGAGCAATCTTGCTGGGCGGTCTTTTTGTTTGGAGGTGATGCCTATTCCGTGTCCGCATTTCAAAATCACCATCGTCAAGCGCAGCCAAGGACAGTCCGCTGTTGCCGGGGCCGCTTATCAAAGCGGCGAACGGCTGTTCAGCGAGTACGACCAGAAAACAAAATTCTACAACAAGAAGAAAGAGCTTGTCCACGCCGAGATCATGCTGCCGTCCCATGCGCCGCCCGGATTTGCAGACCGGGCAACCCTCTGGAACGCCGTGGAAGCCGTGGAGAACCAGTGGAACTCCCAACTTGCCCGGCGCATCGTGCTGGCATTTCCAGTGGAGGTTCCGAAAGAACAGTATCTGAAAATGATTCGGGAGTTTTGTCAGGAGCAATTCGTATCCAAGGGCATGATCGCCGACTTTGCCATTCACGACAAGGGAGATGGCAACCCACACGCCCACATTCTGCTGACGCTCCGGGCAATGGACGAACACGGAAAGTGGCTTCCAAAAGCCAGAAAGGTGTACGACCTTGATGAAAACGAAGAGCGCATCCAACTCCCATCCGGCAACTGGAAATGCCACAAAGAAAACACGGTGGACTGGAACGACCAGAAGTACGCCGAGGTCTGGCGGCATGGCTGGCAGACCATCACCAACCGCTATCTGGAAGCTGCAGGCAGACCGGAGCGTGTTGATCTCCGTTCCTTTGAGCGGCAGGGCATCCAGCAGATACCGACCGTGCATCTCGGTCCTGCGGCACACCAGATGGAAAAGCGTGGAGTGGAAACCTTTCTCGGAAATCTCAATCGGGATATTCGAGCCGCCAACAGCCTGATACAGTCCATCCGCAGTGCGATTCGTGGGCTGCAACGCTGGATCGCAGACCTGAACGAAAAGAAGCAGCTTCTTCTGGACGCTCTGGAAAAGGCGAAAGAACCCACGCTGTCCGACTTGCTGGTGGATTACTTCAACCTTCGCAATGATCAGCGGAGCGATTGGTCGAGCAGGGCGCAGATAAAATGTACTGCCCGTGACCTCAACGAAGTTATGCAGGCTGTTGATTATCTGAAAGCCCATTCTCTGAACATCATCGAGGATTTGGATACCGCAATTTCCAACCTGAACCAGACCATCGCCCCTCTCCGCAAGCAGTTGAAGCAGAACGAGAACCGTATGCGTTCGATTGCTCAAATCAAGGACGCTGCGGCCGTCCATGCCAAGCTGAAACCCGTCCACGACACTTTTATTAAGAAAAACTTTAAGCTGACCAAGGACGCTTACGCCGCCCAGCACAAGGACGAGCTGGACGCATTCAACAAAGCCGTTCGCACCCTGATGAAGCTGAACGGTAGCACAGCGGTGGATTTTTCGGCATTGGATGCCGAATTTTCTGCGCTGCAATCCAGCAGCGCAGAACTGCGTACCCAACTGGAAACCTTGCAGCCGGACATCTCCGCCCTGAAAAATATCCGCAAGTATATCGACATGGTGCTGAATAAGCAGCAGCTTTCCACACCGGGCGGCAAGCCCCCGGAGAAGGAATCGGTGCTGAAACAGCTGGAGCAGCTTCAGCAGAAAAAGTCCAACTACAAAACGATTTCTACCACCCCAAACCGCGAAGAATCGCTCTAAACGATCTTTCTGTCACCGATATGCCGTTGCAATCAGTGGCAGAAGTACATAATTCATTTGTTTTTTGCTGGCTTTTGGCTATTCTCGCTGGCTAGTGAGTAGAGGCGTACTTTTAAGGCAGAAATTTTCTCCAACACCCCCCATTTTAGGCCACTTTTTCTGTTAATAGTAGAAGCGCCTCTTTGAAAGCCGGTCATTTGTGACCTTTTTGTTAATTCTCAAAAAGATGGTTGTCTTTGGGCTGTTTTCGTTGCCTACCTATTGAGAGGATTTTTCAAAAGCGGAGATTTGGTCTCAAGAATTACAATTCAATTACAAGTTTCTCACCAATGCTACGAAACAGGCGTTCTCGATGCCTACCAAGTGTAGGGCATCTTTTTCAAGACCATTCTCGGACTATTATGACGTTTTGTTTACAAAATTGCTTGCAATGCTACGAAATGGCCTTTTTCATCGGCTACCAAGTAGAAGGATGTTTTTCGTCCGTCAAAGTCCAGAAATCTTCCATATGTTCCTTGACAAGTGAATAGTTCAATCGTCCGGTACTTCACAAAAGGTACTTCTGTAACTCGCAGCCCGGTCATAACGAAGACGGGGTGGCTGAAATGCCAATGGTGCGGTGCAAGTCCGCCGCCGGACGATTCCCCACTCCTAGGGAAGTCGAGGACCAATATGGGAGACCTTAACTTATTAACGCAGCTGAGCACTTGTTTCGTGCTTTTCTGCGACTGGAGAATTGGAACCCACCAATTCTCGTTACATACTCTTTGTTTCTGATTTCTGCTTCAGCTGGAGGTGATCAACATTTCAGAATATCTTACCACGCAAACTCTGCTGCCGCCGTTTCTCCCATACCCACGCTTCCTTTTGGAACTTGACCTGAGCCAGACTGCAAAAATGACTTATGTGCTGCTGCTCGACCGTGCCACGCTCTCGCAGAAAAATCTCTGGATAGATGAATGTGGTTTCGTGTTTGTCATTTTTACGATTTGCTCTTTGGCTGAGCAGCTAGGGCGCAGCACTGTCAGTGTTTCCAGTGCGCTTAAGGAATTGGACGCTGCAGGATTGATTGAGCGCAGACGAACGCGGTTTTCTTCGCCCAATCACATCTTTGTGAAAATTCCAAATGTTGAATAGTTCTGCGTTTTTCACGATTCAAGAACCGCCAAAATCACGATTCTGCGATGCAGATTCTTAATGGCATCTGCAAAAGATATTTTTTCTATGCAGTATAGCAGCCTTTAAGACTGTATCAAAGAAAACTTTCACCTAACCAACGTAATAAAACAAAAAGAGAAAAACGAATAGAATCCATCCATTCCTTTCCGTATTTGCACCACATGAATGAGGAGGTCTGCCCTTGAACAAAGAAAAATCTGAGAAGGAACCCACCACACGCAAACGTGCGCCGAGAAGTCCGAAGTCCGTGCGCCTAATCGTGGAACGCCATTATATCGGCAATGTGCCGATGAATACGCTTTTTCAGCGGCTTGCGGAAGAAGAAATTCGTAAAACTGCCGAATCGTATCTCGCCGCTGGCTAATTGGACGTTTTACTGCGGAAAAGGGCTTGCATCATCACGCAGCATCCGCTACAATGTGATTGATGAGGTCTCTTTTCCATTATGGAGGTACACATGGAAAAGGACAAAAAAGTAACTGCTTTATACTGCCGACTGTCAAAAGATGACGGTTCAAACAGCGAAAGCCTGAGCATCCGCACTCAAAAGGCGATGCTTATGGAGTATGCCACACGCAACGGTTTCGGGAATTGCCAGTTCTATGTTGATGATGGTTACAGCGGTACGAACTCTGACCGCCCTGCCTTTCAGGAACTTCTGGATGATATCCGGGAAGGAAAGGTGGCATCAGTCATTACCAAAGACCAGTCCCGACTTGGACGCAACCACATCGAAACCGGAACGTATATGGAAATCTTCTTTCCTGAACACGGTGTCCGCTATATTGCAATCAACGATGGTTATGATTCCAACGAGCAATCTCAGATGGATATTGCCCCGTTCCGAAACATCATCAATGAAATGTACGCCAAAGACACTTCCCGAAAAATCAAGAGTGCCCTTCGGACACGCAAGAAAAGCGGAAAGTATATCTCCAGCGGCGCACCGTTTGGCTACCAGAAAGACCCTGCCGACCACAATCACCTTGTGATCGACCCGAACACCGCCCCCGTTGTTGAGTATATCTATTCAATGGCAGAGGAAGGGCTGGGGCTTCACCGCATCGCCAAGCGGCTCCACGATGAAAAAGTCTTGAAGCCGTGTTACTACAAGAAAGAGATGTTTGGCCGCTTTATTGATGATGAAAAGATGTATGATTGGGACAGTGCCTATATCAGTCAGGTTCTGCACAGCCCAGTCTACGCCGGACACATCATCTACGAAGCCAAGCCCACCGTGTCCATGAAATCCAAAAAGCGGCGTTATATTCCGTTTGAAGAACGCGCTATCGTTCCGAATACACATGAAGCAATCATCCCACAAGACCGTTGGGAGAACGTGCAGCGAATCCTTTACAGCCGTTCCAGTAGTTTTATGTGCGATAAGACCGACTACGACAATATCTTCAAAGGCATCGTCCGCTGTGCAGACTGCGGCAGAACGATGTTAGTCAAGGTCGAGCACAGGCGCAAACGTAACAGTGTTCTGGATCAGACCTTTTATTGTTGCAGCACTTATCGGAAATATGGTGCGAAAGCCTGTGACTCGCATAATTTGGAAGCCCGTGTTCTGCATGAAGCTGTCTTTGCGGACATTCAGGCACACGCAAAGGCCGCTGTGAGCAATCGGGAAGCCCTTGTGAAGAAGATTGCAAATCAGATGCACCTCCGGGTGTCCTCTGACCGGGCGCAGCACAAACGGGATTTGAAGCAGTGTAAAGCACGAATCGCAGAAATCGAAGACCTGTATGCAAAACTTTATGAGGACGTATCAAAGGGACTTCTCCCGGAGAAACGTTTTCAAATGCTTGCAGATCGCTACGACAAAGAACAGGCTGAACTGACCGAGAAGATTGAGCAGTACGAGCGGGAAGGCCGTGCTGAACACGATCAGCTGGACAAGATTCAGGATTTTATTGATGAAGTCAGCAAATACGCTGGTATCACCGAACTGAACTATAAGATTCTGCATCAGCTGATTGACAAGATTCTGGTATCCAGAGCGGAAAAGGTCGATGGCGAATACGTCCAGAAAATCCAGATTTTCTACCGCTTTATCGGCCCATTGGATGCCATCGAGTAACAAAGTCAGAAAAGTCACCTCCGAGAACTATCCT
>NZ_JBBMEN010000047.1:0-5759 GCF_040096575.1 Faecalibacterium intestinale | reverse complement strand
ATTTTTTCGGCAAGGCGGTCGTAGTTATATCCCGCATCGACCATAATGGTCGTATCGCCTTTGCGGTAGAAGAAGATATTTGCCACCCACTCTCGCACACAAGCGACATTTTCATCGATCCAGCCGGTGTTCAAAGGCTTAAAGATCTCCTTGCCCCGGTACATCCAGCTCATTGCTTTTCTTTGAAATTCCGTTGCCTTTTTCGACATGATCGCACCTCATTTCTGTGCTGTGATGCACAGCCAGCCCTTTTTATTTTTGTGGTTCTGGATCTTACAAAATCCTGCTTGCTCCAGATACGTTTTACCGTTCACAATGCAATGCTTTTTACCAGATGCGCCCACTGCTCCGGGTGACAGGCCAGCAATTCCTCGTGCTGCAAGTTCTGCTCATGGAGAACAGGATGTGCAAAATGCTGCTGATACCGGGCACGATATTTTGCGCCCATTTTCAGGGCGTAAAAAATATGGATTTCGGTACCGGGCACATGGATCTTATCCGGCAGCGGAGTGATAAGATCGGAGTAGAACTGATTTTTACAGCTCTGCATGGTCACATAAGGGCGGGCCTCACCGAACATTTTCAGAAAGGCTTTGACATAATCCCCCGACTCTCTGGCACGCTTATCCAGACGCTTTTGGAGAAATTTTGCCTTAAACTTTCCGTCCCGCACCACGGGGTAGATCACTGGCAGCAGAAAATCAGTCTGCAATTTTGCTGCCAGCGGCGAAGCCTGATCCAGATCGGAGCTACCCAGAATGCCGTAGTCCATGTGGATGTTCTGCCGTGCCGCCAGCAGCCCCACGAACGAGCCGCCCAGAGAGCAGCCGTAGGCCGCCCGGATGCGACCGCCGCAGTGGGTCTTGAGGTAGGCCTCGATCTTTTCGGTCTCCTCCAGCATGGTGGAGAATTCGGTCTGTTCGGTCTCATCAAAGCCGTCGTAACTGACGCACAGCACCCGGAAGCTATCTGCCAGAAGCGGGATCACCGCACCGAAATTGCTTTTCCAATGGCAGCAGGTGCCCGGCAGCAGTAACAGCACCGGGGCATCCGCTGCACCAAATGTGTAGATTTTCATCGTGATACGTTCCTTCTCTATTTATTTTCCACCTGTAAATAGAAGAGATATATTTCTTCGTATAGGGCAGAGTTTTGAGTTAGGTAAAGCTAACTTTTCATTCTATAAAAAGCCGCTTCTCAGCGGTCCTTCTGCCAAAATAATACGCCCTGCCGTCTCCTCTGTCAAGGAGTTTAGTCATTTTCGGAGATTTTGAAAAAGATTTCGTTATTGGAGCTTCCCCTGCGGCATAGAGGAGGCAAAACGTTTCCCTCATCGAAAAAATTTCGCCCCTGTAAACTTGTCTGTTTCTGCTTGACAACGCCCGGTGGAGTGCTATTTTTACTTCGTGAATTTGTTTTGCCTAACCATCTGAGGGGTTTTCCCCTGCATTTTTTTGCATCGATTGTTAGACAATGGTCAAAAATACAACATCCTGTTGCTGCCAGCAATAGAAAGATCTACCGCAGACAGAAAATGGGGTTTGTTCTGATTCACATAGCGTATTTTTTCCTAAAGCTACAAGATGTGTCATACTTTTCTTGCTTCACTTCAATAAATTTTTCAAAACCCTCTTGACGCATTCTACATGCCGTGGTATTTTTCTTGTAAGTCCCACTGGTTTTGTGGATTGGTTACAAGTCATCCACAAGATGTGGTCGTGTTCATTTTGAACACAGCCACAGAAAGTGGTTGGTTATCACCGTGAGACCCACCACTTCAGTGAGGGAAAGTCCGCAAAAGAATTTACCGCCCCGCAACACATCCGATCAATTTTGCCGCCGATTCACCCGACAAAATCATCGCTGCGCTGCGTGGGCGGTATTTTTCTTTTCTGGGAACTTGTCAGGGCAAAGTCCTTCCATCTTGCTGTGCAAGACCGTTCCGTTGCTTAAAAAACCACTGGGGCTTTCATTGCTACGCTACGCTTGCAAACGCAAACCGTACCTTGAAAATTTCATAAGCCGTCCGAACGTGATACCGACTTTTCGTCAACGCCGCTGCATAAACAGGGGCAGGAACTTCGTTCGGAGCAAACGGTGACCCCATTACATGAGCAGCACCACCTCTACTTATTTTTGCGTCTTAACAATTCGGAAACAATTACCCAGAAACGGTTTTGAGCGCAGCGGTAGAGGGCAAGAACCGTCCCGTGGCCACAAATTTTCAATTCTTGAAAATGTTGTGTTCCACCGGGACTTCACTTCTTCAATGCGTCTGCATTTCCGATGTGATCTTGTTGGGGTAGCGCTTGTCGGGGCAACGCCCCTCCATCTGCTGTCGCAGACCGTGCTGCCGCTTAAAAGCCCCACTGGGGCTTTCATTGCTGCGCTGCGCTTCGCAAACGCGGTCCCACCCCAAACCCTGCTCATGGTTCGCACCTGATGGTGCGAACAGCAATGGCGTGTCGTGCTTACATAACTTCACCGAGGAGTTATCGAACAGACAGGAGGTACAATGACCAAAACGAATGTTCAACCGATTCCTAGTAATTCCCAGCACCACGACACGCCGAACAACAAAACGCACGTCATCAAGTTCCGTGTGACAGCGGAGGAAAAAGCGTCACTGGAACTCACTTGCAAACTCCTGAATCTCTCCCTCTCCACTTTCATCCGCCGAGCCATTCACAACGTCAAGATCGAGAAAACGGTCATCGTTGCAGGCGGCTGCGAAGAAACCCTGACCGCTGTTTCCACTTTGCTTGCCCAGTGCAGCAAGGTGGGCGGAAACCTCAACCAGCTTGCAAGGCACTTCAATTCCGGCGGCGCAGACACCGAGCAGATCCGGGCGAAACTCCTTGACGAACTTGCAGACCTGACCGCATTTCGGCTGCACGCCGAGAAAGTTCTGGGTGAACTGTATGGCAACGCTCAAAATTTTGCGTTCCACTCAATTGAAAAGGATAGTATTTACTATCGCATTGTGCTATTCTTAAAACAGGTTGGTTCTATAAAAGAGGAGGATGTTTCAAATGGCAATGAACACAAGCGTTTTCATGCACGATTCAGACAAAGCGGCTCTTCAGGCATTAAAAGCCATTCCAGGATTTACACAGCTTTTGAAGGGATTTATGAGTATTTGGAACGAGCGGCAGTTTCAGTTATTAAATATGTCCTCTCGTCTACGGCTAAGCGAGAAACAGATGTCCAAGTATTATGATATGCTTCCACCCATTTGCAAAAAACTTGGAATTGAGATTCCTGATTTGTATATTGAATTGGATGTCTCTCCTAATTCGTATACCAGCGGAGACACAAAGCCTTTTATCGTAATGACTTCCGGTTTACTCGAAACATTGCCAGACGAATTGATTCCAACGGTTCTTGCTCACGAGTGCGGACATATTGCTTGTCATCATGTTCTTTATTCCACGATGGGCAGAATGATTTTGAAGGGAGTTTTGGGACTATCCGGTTTTTCAGCTCTGGTCACAACACCGCTTCAAATCGCTTTTGCCTATTGGATGCGGTGCAGTGAGTTTTCCGCAGACAGAGCAGCGGTTCTTTATGATGGTACGCCGGATAAAATGGTAGAAGTCTGTATGCGCCTCGCTGGTTATGACAAAGACATTGTCGCGGACGCCAGCGTAGCTGCATTTATGGAACAGGCAAAGGACTACAAGGAACTTGTTACCAACTCTACATGGGATAAAACCTTGGAGTTTTTAATGTTCAGTCAATATGACCACCCTCTTACAGCTTTGCGTGCGTATGAATGCAATGAATGGTCTGATACCAAACAATTCAAGAAAATTCAGTTATACTTAAATGAAAATCACTTTGTAAACGATTTTTCTCCTGCCAGTCGAGAAATTCCAGTAAGAGAATCTTCTAAGTTTTACATTGGAAAAGATTACAATGAAGTTGAATCCGTTTTTAAATCTGACGGCTTTATTTCTGTAAAGGCAGTCAAGACAGCGGAAAAAGGACTTTTTACAAAGAGTGGACAAGTCATTTCTGTCAGCATAGGCGAAAGCAATAGTTTTGAAAAAGATTCTTGGCATCGTAGCGATTCTGAAATAATTATCACTTACTATGAACCTCTTAGTACCGAAGAGCTTGCCACGTTGCACAGTGGAAGAATCCAAGCACCTGATTCAGCTAAGAAATGTATCGGTAGAAGCTATCAGGATGTTGTACAAGAGTTCTCCGATGCTGGCTTTACGCAAATCGTTATTGAAAAGCAGGATGTAAAGAAAGGCCTACTTACAAAAAATCTTGCAATTTCAAAGATCACGATTAAGGGACAATTACAGTTTGCAAAGGGGGACTGGTTTGAACCAGATTCACTCGTTCGCATTATTTATCAGAACATTATAAACGAGTAACACCAATTAAATGCTGTCCATACGTTGCATTTCCACAGGTGCACCCCGAAATCTGCTTTTCTACCATGCCGCTCCGCTTTGCAAATCGTGAGGAAGCACTCGCTTGGATTTGCAAGAATCAGCTGGGGCGGCGCAATCTTTCCCCCGAACAAAAGCGTTACCTGCTGGGGAAGCAGTACGAATCTGAAAAGAAAGCCGAGAAAATCTTTCACGGCAACCAGTACACTTTAGCAAAGAAAAGTGGTGGGTCTCACGATGATACCCACCACTCCGGCAAGAAAACCTGCGACCGAATCGCAGAAGAAAACGGTGTCAGCCGTGTCTCTGTTCTCCGTGCCAGCCACTATACACGAAACATCGACATTGCGGACAACCTCTCTCCCGGCATCAAGCAGAAAGTCTTTTCCGGTGAAGTGAAGTTCACCAACGAAGAAATGTCCAAGCTTGTGCAGGCAAGTGTCGAGCATCGTTCAGATGTCCTTGCTCAAATCCTGCATCCAGAGGCATTGGAAGTGTTGGAATCTGCCAGCGCTGAATTTGAGCCTGAAAAAGCGGAACCCGTTCCCATGCCCACGCCACAAACAGAAGAATTCCGGTGCTATCATGTGCCGGACGAGTTTATGAAGGTTTACAAATCTTTGAGCCGTGCGACCGAAATGATGAAAAACTCATGGAAGAAAACGCTCAAAAACAATCCCAGCTATTTCACTGACCCGGAAAAGCAGAAGGTTCTCCGCTTCGCAATGCAGCGACCTGCTAACTACCTGACTGAAATCGAAACCTATCTGGAAAAGGCTCTTGCAGAAGCCCTTGAAGAAGAAAAGACCGCATAACATCAGACACCTGTAAGCCATCAACGAGCCACCAGCCGCAAGTGCAGGGCGGAAAGCATCCGCGCCCTTGCGCCTGATAAGAATTGGAACTTTGATTTTCTCGCCCGGCTTTGCCACGGTGGGACGATCAAAGGAGCGTGCGTTTGAACAAAAAGAAAAAGTCCACAAACATTTCCCCTTACCCCGATGATGTCATCGACCGTCTGGCACGGGCGTTCTACCCGGCCATCCTTGCCTGCTGGAACAGCGAGGAAGGACAGCGGTCACTTGTCGGGGCGGAGGCCCCTCCATCTTGCTAACGCAAGACCGTTCGGTCGCTTAAAAGCCCCACTGGGGCTTTCATTGCTCCGCTACGCTGCGCAAACGCGAGCTTGCCTATGGCAGGCGGAACAGGCTCATATCTCTGGCAAAGAAAAACAGGAAGTTCCCGCTTGCTGGGTATCCGTAAAACAGTTTTCGAAAAATGACACGGCAACTGCCTGTCAGGATTGGTTACGGAGTACCCGGCTAGGCCGAGGAAGCATCAAGTCCCATGTCC
>NZ_JBBMEN010000046.1:0-5790 GCF_040096575.1 Faecalibacterium intestinale | reverse complement strand
GTACACTTTATTTTACTATGAAGGCACGCCGCTTTCTGACGTTTCACCCTCTTGCATTTTGCGTGCTTTCATAGTAAAATAAAGTGTACTGCTATCGTCTTTTGCAAAAATACGGACGCGGCAGACCCAAAATTGTTTACAGCGGACGCAGCTCCGCTTTGAATTAAGCTGCACATCTTTTTATAAGAAAAAAGGAGTGCACAAGTATGAAAGGCATTATTCTCGCCGGCGGTGCCGGCACACGGCTCTATCCTTTGACCATGGTCACCAGCAAACAGCTGCTGCCGGTCTACGACAAGCCGATGATCTACTATCCGCTGTCCACCCTTATGCTGGCGGGCATTCAGGATATCCTGATCATCTCTACCCCTACCGATACGCCCCGCTTTGAGGCGCTGCTGGGCGATGGCAGCCAGTACGGCATCCATCTGCAGTATAAGGTGCAGCCCTCCCCGGACGGTCTGGCACAGGCCTTTATTCTGGGCGAAGAGTTCATTGGCGATGACTGCTGCGCCATGATCCTGGGCGATAACATTTTCTACGGCAACGGCTTCTCCAAGCTGCTCAAGAGCGCTGCGGCCAATGCAGAGAACAAGGGTCGCTGCACCGTGTTCGGCTACTATGTGCAGGATCCCGAGCGCTTTGGCATCGTGGAGTTCGACAAGGACGGCAAGGTGCTCAGCGTGGAGGAAAAGCCCCAGCATCCCAAGTCCAACTACGCCATCACCGGTCTGTACTTCTACAACAAGGAAGTGGTGGAGATGGCAAAGCAGGTAAAGCCCTCTGCCCGTGGCGAGCTGGAGATCACCACCCTGAACGATATGTACCTGAAGAAGGACGAGCTGGATGTGCAGCTGCTGGGCCGCGGCTTTGCATGGCTGGATACCGGCACGATGGAAAGCCTTGTGGAGGCTGCCGACTTTGTGCACATGATCGAAAAGCGTCAGGGCATCAAGATCAGCGCACCGGAGGAGATCGCCTTCAAGTACGGCTGGATCGACCGCGACACCCTGCTGGAAAGCGCCCAGCGCTACGGCAAGAGCCCCTACGGCCAGCACCTGAAGAACGTGGCCGAAGGCAAGCTGCGCTACTAAGCATAAGGAAAGGCACATTGGTATGAAAATCATTGTCACAGGCTGCAAAGGGCAGCTGGGCACGGAGCTGCTCAAGCAGCTGCAGGAGGGCCGCAGCGAGCTGGGCCCCATCCCCGAAAAGCTGCTCAACGCTACGGTGATCCCGGTGGATCTGCCGGAGCTGGATATCTCCAACTACAAGATGGTGGACGAGTTCGTGCGGCGCAACCGCCCGGATATCATCATCAACTGCGCTGCCTACACCAACGTGGACGGGTGCGAAGTGCACCACGACGATGCCTTTAAGGCAAACGCCCTTGGCCCCCGCAATCTGGCGCAGGCTGCCGAAAAGACCGGCGCACGGCTGGTGCACGTTTCCACCGACTATGTGTTCTCCGGCCGGGAAAACGGCGGCATTCCGCAGGATGAAGCCACCCTGCCCGGGCCCATCAGCGCCTACGGCTCTACCAAGCTCATGGGCGAAAAGTATGTGGAGCAGTTCTGCCACCGCCACTTCATCGTGCGCACCGCATGGCTGTACAGCTACTACGGCAAAAACTTTGTCAAGACCATCGTGAATGTCGGCAAAAAGTTCGGTAAGCTGGAGGTGGTCAACGACCAGTGCGGCAACCCTACCAACGCAGTCGACCTTGCCCACGAGATCCTGCAGCTGTGCGTGACCCACGAGTACGGCTTGTACCACTGCACCGGCGAGGGCATCTGCTCGTGGTACGATTTTGCTGCCGAGATCATCCGCCTTTCCGGCGTAGATGCTACCGTAGCCCCCTGCACCAGCGAGGAGTACAAGGCAAAGCACCCGGACAGCGCCGACCGCCCCAAGTGGAGCGCACTGGACAACCGGATGCTGCGCTGCACTGTGGGCAACGATGTCCGCGACTGGAAGGACGCACTGGCCTGCTTCTTCGCCAACTGGGACGGCGAAAACGGCATGAAGTAAAGAAGCCGTTTTCATAAGCGCACCGCTTACGAAAACAGCTTTTAAAACAACACCCCCTGCGGAAGAACTGAGGATGTATCATGTTTGATGCGATTTTTAGCAGATCTGTCAAGATATTAAAGATCTTTGCAAAGGTGCAGTGTGTGCTGTCCTTTGTGCTTGCGGCCATGCTGTGCGGTTCGATCCATGAAGCACTGAAGCCCTTCAGCCAGTTTTCAGCTATCGTGGCGGGGCTGGTGGCCGCTGTGGTGCTGTGGGTGCTGCAGATGTTCCTTGCATGGGCACTGTATGCCTTCGCGGAGCTGGTGGAGTACACCAAAGAGACCCACAAGGAGCTCAGCAACATGAGTAAGGGTCTGGCACGGTACACCCAAGCCACCTACGAGGAAATTCACAGCATGAACAAAGGGCTGGAAGCATACGCCAAGGCCATGGGCAAGACCATGAACAGCATGAACAAGAACCTCTACCTTGTGGCAAAGTACTGCTGCGCCGAGGAGGAACGCGCCCGCGCCGCAGCCCGCCCGCAGTCCGGGAACAACAACAAATAAATAAAGGGGAATACTGACCTATGAAAACCTATCTGATCACCGGCTGCGCCGGTTTTATCGGTTCCAACTTTGTGCACTATATGCTCAAAAAATACCCGGAGATCCTGCTGGTCAATCTGGATAAGCTGACCTACGCAGGCAATCTGGAAAACCTGAAGGACGTGGAGGGCGACCCCCGCCATGTGTTCGTGCAGGGCGATATCTGCGATAAGGAGCTGGTGGAGAGCCTGTTTGCAAAGTACGATTTCGACTACGTCATCAACTTTGCCGCCGAGAGCCATGTGGACCGCTCCATCAAGAACCCCGAGATCTTTGTGCAGAGCAACGTGATGGGCACTGTCAACCTGCTGCAGCGCGCCAAGGAGGCATGGTACGATGCCGATGCCAAGACTTGGAAAGATGGCAAGAAGTACCTGCAGGTGTCCACCGATGAGGTGTACGGCGCTCTGGGTGCGGACGGCTTCTTTATGGAGACCACTCCGCTGTGCCCCCACAGCCCCTACTCCTCCTCCAAGGCCAGCGCCGATATGTTCGTCATGGCCTTCCACGACACCTACGGGATGCCGGTGAACATCACCCGCTGCTCCAACAACTACGGCCCCTACCAGTTCCCGGAGAAGCTGATCCCCCTGATGATCAACAACGTCAAGCACCACAAGCAGCTGCCCGTCTACGGCGACGGTATGCAGATCCGCGACTGGCTGTATGTGGAGGATCACTGCAAGGCCATTGATATGGTGGCCAACGGCGGCAAGATCGGCGAGGTGTACAACGTGGGCGGCCACAACGAGCGCCCCAACATCTTCATCGTCAAGACCATCATCGCCCAGCTGCACGACCGCCTGAAGGACGAGGGCATCAGCGAGGATCTCATCAAGCACGTCGCCGACCGTCTGGGTCACGACCGCCGCTATGGCATCGACCCCACCAAGATCAAGAACGATCTGGGCTGGTACCCCGAAACTCCCTTCGAGAAGGGCATCGTACTGACCATTGACTGGTACCTGAACCACGAGGAGTGGATGAACCATGTCACCAGCGGCGACTACCAGAACTACTATCAGGATATGTACAAGAATAAGTAACAGCCTGTAAAGTTAAACTCCCCCTGCATCTCACGGTGCAGGGGGAGTTTTTGATTCAAGTGCAACGCTTGCTTTCCCGGCAGTTACCCCTTCCGTCTTGCCGCTTCGCGTCAAGCCACACTCCCCCTTTTGTCGCTGCGCGACATCTTCCCCCGGAGCGGGGGAAGTCATCCCTCAAGGGGACGGCTTATTGCGGTGGCGGTAAAGTTTTCGGCGGAGCCCAAAGGCTCCCCCTTGGGGGAGCTGGCGCGTTAGCGCCTGAAGGGGTGACCCCTCCCGTGAAAATGGAATAGCGGAGCGTCCGCAGACGCTCCGCTATTCTGAAATAAAAATATTCTTTCCGCTGAACATGGCCGGAGCAAAGCGGAAGCCATTTCAAATCGTCCCGCCTGCGGTGGTATCTACCACAAAATCCGCTGATGTCTCAATGCCGTACTGCGCAAAATACCCCTCCTCCAGCGGCACCCACCGGGCGGCAAAATCCGCGTAGCGTGCGCCCTCCCGCGCCTGTAAGCGCCGGGTCTGCTCGGGCTTTGCGCAGGTCACGAATACCCGCAGCGTCTCGTAGGGGCGCAGCAGCGGGTGGTGGCTGTAACTGCCCTCTAAGATCACCAGCGGCTGCGCGGGCAGCTGTGCCGGGGGCAGATAAGCCCCCTCCCGGCAGCTGTACGCCCGGTAGGCCACCGTCTGCCCCGCGTAGGCCAGGCGCAGCGCTTCGTCCCGCAGACGGGTAAGATCCATGTTGGCGCAGGGGGTGTGCGCCCAGTCCGGGATGCGCTGCGCGGGCGGCAGATAGAAATCGTCCGTGCGCAGCAGGGTGCAGCCGGGCAGCTGCGCCGCCAGCCCGTTGGCAAGGGTGGTCTTGCCGCTGCCGCAGCGGCCGTCCAGCGCCAGCACCAGCGGGCGGGTGGGCTTTTGCGCCAGCGCGGCGCTCAGCAGCGCAGACAGGGTGGACGCGGTGATGGGTGTGGGCATGGGGGTGAACCTCCTTGGCAGGGTGCGCCCCAAGGGGCAGACCCGAGAATATCCCCATTATACCACGACTGCCGCCGGAAGGGTAGCGCGGGTGTGGTTTGCTATAAATAACTTTTTTGTCATAAAGGCTTGACACAGCCGGTGGTGCTGTGGTACACTACTGACGTTAGAAATAACTAACCACATAAGACCCCACCGGCAGTGCCCGCAGCCCGGGCGTGCTGCTTCTTTTTTGAAGTGATGGTTAGCTACGTCTTACTCATAACAGCCCGGCATCCGGGGCACACTGACCCTGACACCGCCGCCAAAGGAGAACCGTCATGGAGCGTGATTTTGAGACCGTAATGATCGAACAATGTGCCCCGGTACTGGCGGGGCTGAAGCCTGCGGGGCTGTTCCGCTACGAAACGCGCGACCGTGCCGACCTTGCCCGGCGGGTGGCGGGCTGGAACGCCCAGCTGAACCCCAAGGGTCTGCAGGTGCGGGTGCTGCGGGGGTGCATCGCTACCCGGCAGTATCTGGTGTACGTCTACCGCGCCGCCAAGCTGCAAACGGTGCTGGCAGATGCCGCCGTGCGCGGCTTTTTAGCCCGGGAGGGTTACCGTCTGCCGGAAGATGCAGCGGACTGCGGTGCCTTGCTCGACCAGCTCAGCCTGCGTCTGTGCTGTGCGGCAGAGGCGGCGGATTTCCCCCATGAGATCGGGGTATTTCTGGGCTATCCGCTGGAGGACGTGGAGGGCTTTATCCGCTACCGGGGCAAGTGCTTTACCTGCTGCGGGTGCTGGAAGTCCTACGGCGACCCCGCCGCCGCCCAGCAGCACTTTGACCAGCTGGCCAAGTGCACAGCGGTGTATCTGCGGCTGTTCCACAGCGGCACGCCCATTTTAAAGCTGGCAGTTGCCGCCTGAAAATTGATATTCTCTTTTCAAATACTCTCTTTTATCCTGGCAACTCTCCTATGCTTCCGACACAGGAGAGAGCAATCCTCCTTTTTACACATGACCGCCCGGTGCAGTTTTGACCCCTGCGCCGGGCAGTCGTGCGTTTGGGGGAATGCGCTCCCGCGCGGGGTGGGACGATTGGGAATGCGCTGCGCTCCGCGGGGGAAGTTTCTGCCTGCCTTCAGCGTGCAGGGACGCTCCGCTGGG
>NZ_JBBMEN010000045.1:0-6452 GCF_040096575.1 Faecalibacterium intestinale | reverse complement strand
GCCCGTCTCCCTTAATTAAAGATATTGTTGGGTAAAAAAGAAAGGTCAGTCGATTTTGCCGATGAAGCGGTAGTAGATTTCTACTTCCTGCTCACGGCTTCCGTCCTCGCCCTTGACAGCTTCGTGGACGGTTATTTTTTCAATTAGAGTGTTCAGAAGTTCGGCGGTCAGCTCCACAGGGTTGACATACTGTTTCATCAGGGCAATCCACTTTTCAGCATCCGCTGCGGTCTGTACGGCGGCTTCCATCGTTTCGTGAAGCTGTCTTATTTTTGTTTCAAGCTCCTTTTGCTCGTTCTGGTACTTCTCGGACAGCATATTGAAGTTATACTCGGTTATGCGTCCGGCAGACCAGTCCTCATACATTTTAGCAAACAGCCCGTCAACCTCGGCTTTACGCTTCTCTGCCTTTTTCAGCTCCGCAGCCTGCTTTTTCTTCGCAGAGTTTCTTTCCCTGTCGCTGGCATTGAGCAGGCGTTTCAGCAGCTTGTCCTCGTCTTTCTGTGCCAGCATAGACCAGTATTGCAGTCTTGCAAGCACATAGGCATACAGTACATCATAGCGGATATAGTGCATGGAACACTGGCGTAATCCCTGCCCGTACTTACTGCAATGGTAGTGTGCATAGGGATTTTTGTTCTGGCTGTTTACACCATAAGCCAATGACCATCCGCAGTCCGCACATTTTACCAGCCCGGAAAATATCTGCGTTGTGCCATTCTTCTGTCGTCTGCGTCTGCTTGCAATCAGCTCCTGAACTTTTTGGAACACTTCTTCAGAAATGATGGCTTCGTGGGTATTTTCCACACGATACCATTCTTCCTGCGGCTTCCGCACCTTTTTCTTGTTCTTGAATGAAATGTTGCTCTGCTTGTTGTGAATGCTGTGACCGATGTAGGTTTCCTCTTTCAAAATGCTCTTGACCTGTGCTATCGTCCACGCATAGGCTTTTTCTGCGGGCGCACCGGCGTAGATATTGGCGAAAGTCCCGTATCTTTCATAGTTCAGCCAGCCGGGGGTAGGTACTTTTTCCTCCACCAGAATCCGTGTAATGCTGGCGGCTCCACGCCCGTGTACAGCAAGGTCAAAAATCTTCTCTACAATCCAGCGTGTTTCCGGGTCGATCAGAAGATGACCTTTTTTGTCCGGGTCTTTTACATAGCCCAGCGGTGCATAGGCTCCATAGTGTGCGCCATTGGCAAATCTTGTGTGCATGGCAGCCTTGACCTTTTTGCTGGTCTGTCGGGCGTGCATTTCATTCAGGATGTTTAAGAACGGTGCAAGCTCGCTTTCTCCGTTGATGGTGTCCACATTGTCATTGATGGCAATGTAGCGTACTCCCTTGCTGGGGAAATAGATTTCCGTGTACTGACCGGTCAGGATATAGTTTCTTCCCAGACGGGATAAGTCCTTTGTGACAACGCAGTTGATTTTCCCGTCTTCGATGTCATCAATCATCCTTTGGAAACTTGGACGCTCGAAATTTGTCCCACTCCATCCGTCGTCAATGTACTCGTCTACAACGGTCAGCCCATGCTCTGCGGCATACTGTCTAAGCATCATGCGCTGGGTCTGGATACTGCCGCTTTCCCCCTGTAATTCATCGTCACGGCTCAATCTCAAATATAGTGCAGTGTTATAAATCGTTGTATTGTATGGTTGTTTCACGGTTAAAAATCCTCCTTCTAAAAGAAACAACCCACGCTTATACAATACTCGCTGGTACAAGTATATCATAAGCGTGGGCTGATTGACAGTCGTTATTCCGTATTTTTTCAGGAAGCGGCGGCAGCGTGCTGGATCACATCTTCCAGCAGGCTGTCAAGCGGCTTCCCATCCTGTGCGAAATGCTCCGATACCTTGATACGGACTTTCCCCATGACAAAATACTGGGTGCCGTCTTTTTCGGTAAGCAGGGTGCCGCTGCTTTTGTTATTGCTCTCGTTTTTGCTTTTTGCCATAGGCAGTTACCTCCATAAATGAAATATGCCCGACAAGGGAATGTCAGACAGGTGTACAGCCGCAGACTGTCTCCGTGTCAACCAAACCGTGTCAACCGGCAGAAAAGACTTTGAAAACAATCCATAGGCGCTCTATTATTACTTTTTACTTTTTCTTTGATTTCTTGGTTGACATGGTTGACAAAGGAGAGAAATGCCCCAAATATCAGGCTTTTCCCCGTCAACCGGCTGTCAACCAAAGCGTCAACCAAACTGTCAACCGGTGGCTTTTCAGAATGGCAGTTCCATTTGCCGGGCTTCTTCTTCCGTGATTTCCTGAAAACCGTCCCCCTCCGGCGGGTCTTGGTTGACACGCTCCCAGCCTTTTTGAGAACCGTATTTCTTATACCGCTTCGGGCTTTTGTAGGCTACCCAGCCCTGTATGATGCCGCCCGCAATGCCGGTATTCATAATCTCGCAGATTGCCCGTGTCTCCCAGTCTGCCGGGGAATTTAAGTTCCCCAGCGCTTCCTCATAAAGCTGCTTGGAACATACCCTGTCGCCGGTGTAGTCCTCCAAATAGGCGTAGATCATGCCGGCCTGTGTGTCTTCCTGCATAAAGTCCTGCTGGTGGGCGTTCAGGTATCGGTTCATTTCCATGCTGAATGACAGCTTATACTTCCCACTGCGATAAACCGTCATGGCTTCCGCCCACATCTGTTCGATATACGCCCTCGCCGCCGCTTCATCGTCCAGTATGTGAACCTCCGCCCGTTCCGGGTACACCGTCACGGGGAGAAAGCGCCGGTTGCCGGTGCGGTCACGGGGCAAAAAGTCCTGCCGGTTGGTCGTCCCTCCAAATACACATTGCCGCAGCCGGTCTGCCGGATGTGTCTCATACGGCACTTTGTAGGTTTCTTTCTGGCGGCTTAAGAATGACTTGATTTCCTCAATACTCTTGGCGTTGGCTGTGGCAATCATCTCCGACATCTCGATAATCCAATGCCCTTGCAGCTTGCGGTACACATTTTCATCGTCCAGCTTTTTCAAATCGTCTGAAAACCATTCGTCCCTGCCTGCCAGCAGCCGGAAAAAGGTAGATTTCCCGGCTCCCTGACCACCAACCAGACAGAGCATGACCTCAAACTTGCTCCCCGGTCTGAATACCCGCCGGATGGCTCCCATCAGGAACAGTTTCAAGGCTTCATAGGTGTATTCGTCCGTATCGGCTCCCAGAAAGTGATGCAGGGCGTAACGGATGCGCTCTGTGCCGTCCCATTGCAGGCTGTTCAGGTAATCCCTGACTGGATGGTAGCGGTTTTCATTGGCAACAATCTTGATGGCGCTCTGCACCTTTTTCTCGCTGGTAAGCCCGTAATTTTCTTCCAGATACAAAAGCAGGTAGTTCATGTCCATGTCGGTCAGCGTGGTACTGGTGCGCTCCCAGCCCAGCGGCTTCACAATGTCAATCTGCTCCGTCAAAAGGTTCAGGCGCAGCGCCCCGCGAAACAGAGGGTCACGCTGGAACACCGTCAGGCAGTTTCGGATGCTGTTCTTCACGCCGCCTTTCTGCGTCCCCTCTAATGTTTCCCGGATTTCTGCCGGTGTCTGCGCCGGTTCCATTGTGTCCATCGTCCTTTTGACCGCTTCCTGCGTTTCCGGCGGCAAGCTCTGAAATTCGCTGTTCAAGCCGCAACACCTCCTTTCCCTGTGCGGCGATCAATGCCGCTTTTTCTTCTATTTCTCCGTATAACAAAATATCCAAAAGGTATTCTGTGTAGCTTATCCTCTGCAACGCTTCCACAAAAAGAGGATGCCAGATGGCATCCTGCGGCTGTGGGGCGTGTGCTGTTTTCCAATGCTCCAGCAGGCGCAGATAATCGCATAGCACCCGGAAACAATACCGTTCCGTTTCCTGAAATCTCTGCTCCGCTGATTTTTGTCGGGGCTGTGACCTGTTGTGACGCTTCCTATCTGGCGGCGCATTGCCGGATTTCTCATAGGAAACGCCGAAGTCCTCCGCAAGCCTGACCGCAGCTTCCCGTTTCCCCAATCCATGCAGCAAAGCGGCAAAGTCGATCACATCCCCGGAAGCCCCGCAGCCGAAGCAGTAAAAGCGGCTGTCCACTTTCATGCTGGGCGTGCGGTCATTGTGGAATGGACAGCAGACCATGCCGTTTCTCCCCACCCGGATTCCATAGAATGAAGCAGCCTGCCGGGTGGTAACAGACTGTTTCACCGCTTCAAATACATTCAAATGCTCCCTCCATAAAAATACTGGTAGCGGTAAAGCTGCCGGTTATATCATAGCTCCATCTCATGTTTCTTTCTCTGTACTGCCTGTGGCTGCTCCCTCCGGCGCAGTGCGGTATCTACGGCGTTCTGCACCTGCCGTAGCCGTATGACTTCCTCCCGGAGTGGCTTGTGCTGCGGAGACAGTTCGGCATACTCTGTTTTTAACTGTGCGTATTCCTGTTTCCATGCTTTCAGGGCAATGGGTTTTCCGTCCAGTTTTTCTTTCAAAATACGGCGGGCGGCATAAAACAGCCGTAACTCCGCATCGTGGGATGTTTCAAATTTCTCCCTCTGTTTCTTAAACTTGATATTGTTCAATTCCGTATGAACAGGTTTTAGCCGCTGGTAATTCTCGCCCTCCCGTATCAATTCCTGCAATTCCTTTATCCGGGCAGATTTCTTTTTCATGGAGTCGCTTAACGCTTCAAATTCTTCGTTGACAGAGGAAAGACGCTCCTGCAAATCCTCTAATGTGAGCAGCTTGTTTTCCGTCAGATAATTGACGGCTTCGGCAAACTGCTTTAAGTTTCCGGTTCTGGCTTTATTGCTCCATGCCCCTGCGTTGCGCTGGTTGTAATAAGCGATCAGCAGGTCGGCAAGGTTCGGTGTCTGTGGTTTGGAAAGTTCTTCTTTTACCTCTGCCATCCAGACAAACAGGGCTTTGATCTTCTTCCTCACATCCTGCATGAGCCGGTTGGTGGCTTTAATCCAGCGGTTCAGTTCCCCTTTCTCGGTGCGGATGCCCTTTGCTTCCATCTGCCGGACATTAGCTCCCTCGTGGACAGTAGGTATCAGGTCAAGCCCCTGCCGCACATAGGAACGGTGGTCGATACGCACATCCAGCCCTTTTTCCTCAAATTTTGTATTAACGGCAGCCGCCCACTGCTCCCGCCAGTGTTCCAGCGTTTCCGGCTCATGCCAGTCTGTTGTATGGACAGCGTTAAACATATAATCGCCGTTTTTATCCCGGATTCGGTTTCCATCTTCATCAAGAAGATATTCCCGACGCTGTTTTTGTCCCCATGTGCCATCCGGGTTCAAAGGGCGCATGGTTGTCATCACATGAAAATGCGGGTTAGGGATGCCGCCGTCCTCTTTCTCCGGGCTGTGAAAAGCAAGGTCGGCAATCATGCCTTTTGTCACAAACTGCTCCTGTACGAACTTCCTCGCCAGCTCCATGTTTTCTTCCAGCGTCAATTCATTCTGCATGGCAATATCAAAGGAATAGGCAAGCTGTGCTTTTGGATGTTTCTCGCAGTTCTCCACAGCATTCCAGAGGGTCGCCCGGTCAAGATATATTTCCGGCGCATGGGGCGGCAGCATGATTTCCGAAGCGATCACGCCGCCCTTTTTGGTGTAGTCGCTGACTTCTCCATAGTAGCTGCTGTAAAGACGCTCCCCGGCTCGATAGGCTGCGCTGGCAATGGCGCTCTGACCGGCGCTGCGCTTGATCTGTGCGATTGAAAAATGATAAAGTGCTATCCTTAGTCACCGCCTTTCTCCTGCCCGGAAATACGGGCGTGGTTCTCTGTGGCAGACCGGATGAAATGCTCCGCCTGCGGCAGATTCAAAATGCTTTCCATGAGGGAATAAAATTCCGCTTCGGATAGCTCCTTTGTCTGTGGTGCAATGCTCTCAATAGCTGCCCCACGGGTAATCAGCCGGTGCGTCCTCTGTTTCCGGGAACCGCTTTCCAGATACGCCTGCCGGTTTTTCAAACGCTGCATTTTCCGTTTTTCCTGTTCCAGCAGGACAGTGGTTTTTTCATATTCCTGCTTCAACTGTTCCAAAGATTTTTCCATGTTCTCACATCCTTTGCTGATAAGATAAAGAAAGACCATCCGCAGACAGTCCGTGTGTCAGTGCTTCTATAAAACCCGATGAAAAGGGAAAACCGCAGAGCGGATTTCTCTTTGCGGCGGGTACACAGGGGATAGCCGCTTTAGCGGCGCAAGGGGGTGTAGCCACCTTGTCGGAGCGAAGCGAACGCAGACCTCGGATTGCTGATTTTATCAGCGGCAGAGGTAAGCTCCGCAGGACGCACGATACATGGTCTTTAGACTATGTATAGAAGTGCGCCCTTAGTTCCTAAGGGATTTTGCCGTTTCCGGCAGTCTTGTCCTTTTTCTTGGAACGCTTGGAAAGATACTTCGGGCAGTCAACCACAACCGCCCGGAAGCTCTGTTTACATTCGTGCTGGCATTTCCGGCACAGTTC
>NZ_JBBMEN010000044.1:0-6952 GCF_040096575.1 Faecalibacterium intestinale | reverse complement strand
ACCGAAGTCACGCCAAATCTTCCCCATTTCGGGAGCTTTTGCAAATACTGTTTTATGGGAACTCTGCTACGGGGAACTCCCTGCCTTACTTATCGTGTGTGGATTTTTGCAGGGTGCGTCCGGCAGGGCGCACCCTGTTTTTGTTTGTGCTTATTTCTTCAGAATCCGCATTGCGTTCAGAACAGCGATGATCGTGACACCCACATCACCGAACACGGCTTCCCACATACCGGCCATGCCGAGTGCGCCCAGAACAAGGAACACGCTCTTGATGCCAAGAGCAATCACGATGTTCTGCATCACAATCCGTTTCGTAGCCTTTGCAACATCAATGGCTTCTACAAGTTTCGATGGTTCATCTGTCATCAGAACAACATCCGCAGCTTCAATCGCGGCATCCGAGCCAAGACCTCCCATGGCAATGCCGACATCTGCACGGGCAAGAACAGGGGCATCGTTGATGCCATCGCCCACGAAGGCGAGTTTGCTTCCCTGCCGTTTCTGCTTATCCAGCATTTCCAGCTTTTCGACCTTCTGGTCGGGCAAGAGCTGTGCATAATACGCATCCAGACCAAGTTCGTCTGCCACCGACTTGCCGATTCGCTCATCATCGCCGGTAAGCATAACAGTTTTTTCCACGCCAATCTTTTTCAGCTCTGCGATTGCGCACTTGCTGTCCGGCTTCACTTCATCTGCGATCAGGATACAGCCTACATAGCTACCATCCGCTGCTACATAGCACTTTGTTCCGGCTGCATCGCAAGCGGCATAGGCAATCTTTTCAGATTCCATCAGCTTACTGTTGCCAGCCAGTACCTTCTTTCCCTGCACCATAACGCTGATGCCGTGTCCTGAGATTTCCTCAAAGCCAGAGAACTGCTTCTGGTCGATTGGCTTTCCATAAGTCGCAAGAATCGACTTTGCGATCGGGTGGTTGGAATAACTCTCTGCCTGTGCAGCATACTCCAATACCTGCTCTTTCTGGTATCCGGCTGCCGGAATGATATTTGCGACCTCAAAAACACCCTTTGTTAAGGTGCCGGTCTTATCAAAGACCACCACGCTCACTTTGTTCAGTGCTTCCAGATAGTTGCTGCCCTTTACCAGCACACCGCGCTTGGATGCGGCACCAATACCGCCGAAGAAGGTCAGGGGAATAGAAATGACCAATGCACACGGGCAGGAAACGATCAGGAACACAAAACCTCTGCGCAACCACTCAGACCAGCCGCCGCCAAGGACGAGCGGCGGAATGATCGCCAACACAGCCGCCATTCCAACAACGACCGGCGTATAGTATCGTGCAAAGGTCGTGATGAAGTTCTCGGTGGGAGCTTTTCTTGCAGAAGCATTCTCCACAAGGTCAGTGATCTTCGATACCGTGGATTCCCCGAAGCTCTTTGTGACTTTCAGCGTCAGCAAACCGCTCTGGTTGATGCAGCCGGACAGGGCTTCATCGCCTTTGCGGATGCTTCTCGGCACAGATTCGCCGGTCAGTGCCTTGGTGTCCAGCATGGATTCGCCATCCACAACGATGCCATCCAGCGGGATTTTTTCACCGGGTTTTACCACGATGATCTCGCCCACCGCAACGCTTTCCGGAGAAACGACCTGCAATACGCCATTCCGCTTAACGGTCGCCGAATCCGGACAGATGTCCATAAGGTCAGAGATGGACTTTCTGGAACGCTTTACCGCCAGCGACTGGAAGAACTCTCCGACCTGATAGAACAGCATAACTGCAACAGCTTCCGGGTATTCCCCGATGGCAAATGCGCCGATCGTGGAAACACTCATCAGGAAATGCTCGTCAAACACCTGTCCTCTGGTGATATTTTTCACTGCCTGCCATACGACATCCCAGCCAAGAATCACATACGCCACAATCAGAAACGCCAGTTCCGCCAGAGTCGGCAGCTTTGCGAATACGGTCAATGCCATACCGATTGCATAGACCACAGCACCCACGGCAAGCCGTATCGTGCGCTTCTTATCCTCATCGTTATAGACCGCCGCTTTTTCATCCTTTTTGACAGGTGCAGTCGCTTCCAGCTGCTTTTCCGACACTTCAACATCCGGCTCATGGCTGTGTACGATCGTGGTAACGGTATCCAGCAAGGAAGCAGCTACCGATGTTCCAGCCTGAACAGTCAGCGTCTGGTTCATCAGATTCACGGTCGAAGAAGCCACGCCACCCAGCTCACCGACTTCTTTCTCGATTTTTGCTGAGCAGTTCGGACAATCCAGACCTTTCAGGAGATAGACCTTCGTCACCGCAGGTTCGGTCTTTTCCGACACCTCAACATCCGGTTCATGGCTGTGAACGATCGTTTCGACCTGTTCCGCCAGTGTTGCATCCGCAGACTTTTCTGACTGAACGGTCAGTGTCTGCTGCATTAAATTCACAACCGAGGATTCCACTCCCGGCAATGCTCCGACCTCTTTTTCTATCTTGGCGGAACAATTCGGGCAATCCAGACCTTTCAGGATGAATACTCTTTTCATTTTGATCTCCACTACGTTTTCTTAATTGTTCAATCGCTCAACTTAAAAGACAAAAAGATAATCGCTTGCGCGATCATCCTCTTAAATGCTCAAATCCCTTGTCGATGATCTCCTTTACATGATCATCCGCCAGCGAATAATACACGATCTGGGCCTCTCTGCGGAATTTGACCAGTCCGGCAAGCCGGAGTGCTTTCAGCTGGTGAGAGATCGCCGATTTGGTGACGCCCAGCAGAACCGCAAGGTCGCATACACACATCTCGCTCTGTTCCAGAGCATGAAGGATCTGCACTCTTGTGCCATCTCCGAACAGCTTGAAAAGCGATGCAAGCTGGATGTAGTCGTCTTTCGGCTGCATTTTGCCTTTTACATCGTTCACGATGTCCTCATGGATCACATCGCAATTACAGGTGTATAAAGAATTTGACATCAGACGTTCTCCTTGTTTTGTAGTTGAACAACCGTTCAATCATATTATATCTGCTTTTCCTCCGTTGTCAAGAGGAAAAGTTAGCATCTGCTTCCTGCGATTTGTCGTCTAACAGACCTTGACAGCCTCCTTATTTCGCATACAATATAGTTGAGTGTTTACTCAACTGCCGTATTTTGCGCAGAAGATTTTTCATTTGAACAACCATGCAATAAATAAAAGAGGTCTGCCTGTGAAAGGAAAATTCATCACTCTGGTTCTGACATTGGGATTTCTTGCCGCGTTTGGCGTATTTATGCACTCGCCGCCCTCTATTCTGGATGGGCTGACCGGTGCGACCCCGAAAGCGAAACGTGCCGCACAGATGGCCGCACCGCTGGAGGGCAACTATCTGTTCTGCATCAACCCTGCGCTGGAACCGTTTTCCGATGCGGATTTCCGGAATGATCTGAAAGCATTTGTTTCCGGTGAGACAGAAGTCCTTTCCGATGCCGGACTGCCGCACATGACGCTTTCGGTCTGCGAAACAGACTATCCCTTGCTTTGCTATGCAACGGCTCTTTGTGAACGCCTGACTGCTGCCGGAGCAGATGTCACGTTGAAGCAGTACAGCGAAACCATGCTGCGTTCCCGTGCAATCAATGGGCGGTATCAACTGCTGCTGGTTTCGGAAAATACGCTTGATGCAACAGCATTGCCGGATGCAGACATCCTTCTGCTCTCCGCAGAAGAAATGGAGGACCCCTCATGCGAAAACTGAACACCATTCTCTCCGTTCTGCTACTTTTCATCTGTCTGCTTCATGGGCTGATGGGCAGTTTTATGTTGCTGGGCATCAGTTCCGGGGCAGGAAAGTTTCTGGCATGGATCGGCGTTGGCATTCTGGCGGCGCACACCGTCCTTGGGCTTTTGCTGACCGCACAGACATTCCGGGCTTCCCGGTCCGGCGGAAAACTCTACGGAAAGCAGAATGCTCTGTTCTGGGCAAGGCGCACCAGTGGGCTTGCTATTTTGCTCATGCTCTTTTTCCATATTGGCGTGTTCGGCAGAGTGCAGGACGGCGTATACATTCTGTTTCCGTTCACAACGGTCCGGCTGCTGACGCAGCTTTTACTGGTTGCTTCGGTATTTGTGCATCTTCTGCTCAATCTCCGACCCCTTCTGGTATCGCTGGGCATCGTCCGGGATAAGGAGCAGCGCGGCGACCTCTATCTGATTCTTTCTATACTGGTGCTGTTTGCTGCCGGTTCGATCATTCTATATTATATCGGGTGGAACAATGTATGAAACACACTTTGGTGATCGTGGGTGCAGGGCTGGCAGGGCTTTCCGCTGCTTTGACTGCTGTGAAAAACGGCTGGACGGTAAAGCTGGTGTCCTCCCTTGCCTCCGAGCGGGCGCAGTCTGTTATGGCAGAGGGCGGAATCAATGCAGCCTTGAATACCAAGGGAGAGGAGGATAGCCCGGAGCAGCATTATACAGATACCCTGACCGCTGCCTGCGGACTTGCTGACCCGAATGCAGTCTGGGGGATGACGCAGGCTGCGTCCGAACTGGTGCGCAGCCTGCACCATCTGGGAGTACAATTCAACGTGACAGATGACGATGAACTCGACCTGCGGAATTTTGGCGGACAGAAGAAAAAGCGGACGGCCTTTGCACAAAGCGATACGGGAAAGCAGCTAATGACCGCTCTGATTGATGCTGTGCGCCGGGAAGAAAGCGCAGGAACGGTCGAACGCTTTCCACACCATAAGTTCCGCACCCTGCTGCTTTCCGGGAACATCTGCGGTGGCTGCACAGTGCAGGACACCTATACTGGCGAACTGCTGCGGTTTGTATGCGATGCCGTCCTGATTGCCACAGGCGGGCTGCATGGCTTATTCGGTGATACGACCGGCTCTCTTGCCAATACCGGAGAAGTCACCGCAGAACTGTTCCGTCTGGGCGTTCCGATGGCAAATCTTGAAATGATCCAGTACCACCCTACCACGGTCGAACTGGGCGAAAAACGGATGCTTCTGAGTGAGGCCGCCCGTGGTGAGGGCGGGCGGCTGTTTGCATTACGGAACGGGAAGCCGTGGTATTTCATGGAAGAAAAATATCCGGAACTCGGCAACCTGATGCCGCGTGACATCACCGCGCGGGAAGTCTGGACGGTCAGCCGTGACTATGAGGTGTTCCTTGATATGACAGAGCTTCCTAAAGAAGTCATGGAGCATAAACTTGCCGGACTGGTGGATGATTGTCAGACCTATCTGCACAAAGATATTCGCAAAGAACCCATTCCGATTTTGCCGGGTATCCACTACTTTATGGGAGGCATTCAGGTGGACGAGCGGCACCGCACTTCGATGCGGAATCTGTACGCTGCCGGTGAATGCTGCGCTCAGTACCATGGCGCAAACCGTCTGGGTGGAAATTCTCTTCTGGGTGCGATCTATGGAGGACAGATTGCTGCGGAAACTGCCTGCCGGGAAACAGTCAGTTCCCCCAATATGCCCTGTGCCGAAGAATCCCTTCTGCCCGAACTTTCCCCGGACGCTCAAATGCAGATGAATCGTATCCTGCTGAACGCACTCGGTGTCGTGCGGGATGCACAGACATTGGAAGCGGGCATTCAGGAAATCCGCAAACTGTCTGGCACCCTTCCGCTTCTGGGCTGTGCCATGCTGGAAAGTGCCCTCGCCCGAAAAGAAAGCCGGGGTGCGCACTGGCGGGCAGATTATCCCCAACGCAACGATGCCGTTTACTGCAAAACCACCGTGGCACACTGGAACGGGCAGCATATCGCCATCAGCTTTGAATCCATCCCCGAAAGGCGGCATGATTTATGAACTACACCATCCGAATCAAACGGCAGGAAAACCCGCAGGCTTCACCCTGCTGGCAGGAGTTTTCCTTTGAGGGAAGTGCGGACACCTCGATTGCTTCGGTGTTGAACGAGCTGAATCACCGCAGCCCTCTGTGCGAAAAGAGCGGAACGGTCGTTTCCCCCATTGCGTGGGAATGCGGCTGCATGATACGCAAGTGCGGTGCCTGTGCCATGCGGATCAATGGTCTGCCTCGTCTTGCCTGTTCCGTTTTTCTGCGGGACTGTAAGGGAAGCGTTGTTACTCTGGAGCCTTTGAGCAAATTCCCACTGGTGAAAGATCTGGTCGTAGACCGTTCCGTGATCTTTGAAGCACTGAAGCGGACAAAGCTGTGGCTGGAAGGAGATGCGTTCCAGACCAGCTATACGCACAGCCAGCGGTATCGATCTGCTAAGTGTCTGCTCTGTGGCTGCTGCTTGGAGGTCTGCCCGAACTTTGACCCGAACAGTGAATTTGCTGGAGCTGTTCTGCCCGTCAACGCTTACCGTATTCTGAACGAAGAACAGGATATTGCCCATCAGACAGAACTCGCAAATGCGTATCGTCAGCTTTATTTTGAAGGCTGCGGAAAATCTCTTGCGTGCCAGGACATCTGCCCAGCCGGAATCCCGGTCGAAGAACTGATGTCACGTTCCAATGCCGCAGCGGTCTGGAAGCGATAAAGTGTAAAAGGGTATGCGGTTTATAGCCGCATACCCTTTTATGCTTAATCTTCTAATCCGTGACTTCCCGCCACATTCTTCAGATACTCCTCTGGTTCGCCGTTCAGAATCAAGTCTGCATAGCCAAGCGGGTCATTGTAGATGAGATAATCTAACTCCAACCTCTGCGCCATGGTCACGTCCAATTCATCCTCGACCCCAGTGCAGTCAATGGAGATCATTCTCCCATCCCGGAGCAGAAGTTCCACGCACCCGGTGTCCATGTTGAAATGGCAAGCTCTTGCATCGTACTTTATGTTTGTGTCCTTTCTGCCTTACGGCACCTTTACAGTTGTGACTTTCGTTACGCGATTCTACTGATAAGGTTTTGGACACACAGCGGTTGGAAAGACACCTTCGTTTTGCTTTCCGAAGAAAACAAAAAATCCGAACCCTTCTCCTATCGAGAAAAGGTTCGGATTTTCATGGTTTGGTGCGGATAA
>NZ_JBBMEN010000043.1:0-7248 GCF_040096575.1 Faecalibacterium intestinale | reverse complement strand
ATAAATGTCCGAGGTGCCTTTGATTTCGACAAAAAAACAGGCTGAATTGTTACAAAGCTCGGACATTTCAAAAATTTTTTGAGAAATGGCGAAAAAAGCGGGGCAGCACATGCCGCCCCGCCGATCCCATACGGTTATTCCATCGCCCGCATTTGTTCAATCAGAGATTGTTTTTTCTGTCTGCGGATTGTCCATACAGACAAGATCAGTTCCATTCCGAATAATACCAGAATGAACAATCCCATTTCCAAAACCGGGAATTTGTAAGGTACTACATTTCCACCAAAAGTAGCTATACTTATTTCTCTACTTGCAACAATAGAAATAGGAAATCCGACAATCAGGATTGCCAATGTTGCAAAGAACGCATAACACAGACCCTCGCATATATTCATTTTGCATAACTGTTTTTGTGTCAGACCAATGGAACGCAAAACACTGTTTTCCTGTTTTCTGGACATCTGATTAGAAAGGGTCGTATTGATGAGGTTGATAACACCAAAGAGGAACACCAACCATGAAAGAACCTGCATACTACCAAACGCCGCAGAATTTTGTGATTTTTCAGCCGCAATCGCTGTATCTATTTCATCTAAAGCAAGGTTACTGTGTTCGGCTACAATATTTTTCAGTTCAGCTTTTACAGTTTCAGCTTTTTTCGGATTGCTTACAATGCTCCATGAGTAATCAAAGGTAGTAATTTCCGGGTACAGTTCGTAGAATAAATCTTTTGGAGCAAAGAAAACAGAGCCATCTGTATGAGCGCGTCCATGCCCGAAAATCACAGGCATTTTTGAAGTGGAAAACACTCCCGATATTGTAACAGGGATGGACTGCTTACCATCTATTGAAGAAAATTCAACGGTGGAACCGACGCCCATATCTTCAAAATACGCTACAATCTGGTCGTGAATTACGATACTATGAGAATCTGTCGGCATCGTTCCCTCTGTCAATGCAGCCTCAACCATAGCATAGTTCTGGTCAGTCAGCGTATCACATATTCCTGAATTTTGGTTAGCATCTGTTTTAATGCTGGTATGGAGCGATTGTCTGGCTACGATTATATCCGTAACACCATCAACAGATAAAACTTCCTGCTTTAGTTCCTCGTTTAGCGGATTACCTTTTACTAACATTTCTTCCGATAGATCTTGGAGATATATTTTGTAATCGCTGTCAGGAAAATATAATCTTGCAATTTGTTCTGGTGAGCGCACTAAAACAATGGAAGATACCACCATCAGCAAAATTCCGCCGATACTCAAAGATGCTACAATACTGATTGTCTTTTTTCGGTCACGCTTAAAATTCGCAATTCCCATTGAAACAGGATTGAGCTTGATATTCTTTTTCCGGCTGCGGATGTCCTTTTGCACTGGGGTAAAACGGACGGCTTCAATGGGGGAAATCCCTGCCGCGATTTTCACCGGCTTACGGATGGAAATAGACACCATGATCCAACCGCTTATGAGTGTCAGGGAAACCATAACGGCATAGGAAACAGCGTTAAATCCCTTGGAAAACAGAAGAAAACCGCAGCATACGCCCAGCACTGTACCAATCAAAATTCCGATACTGCCGAGTTTGCGTCCCTCCCGCTTTACAATCCGCTTGATTTGCTTTGGCGTTGCACCAATCGTCCGAAGCTGTCCGTAGCTCCTGATTTTGTCATTGATGGAGATACGGAAGATACTCTGAATCACAATATAGCCGCCGATCAGAACAATAACAATCACACCAAAAATCGGTAAAAAATCAAAGGATTTAGAAGCATAAGCAAAATACTTGTTGTTCATGCTGGGATTAGGAAGCTGATATTCCTCTGCAATCTCTCTGCAATAAGAGGTTATCAGTTCCTCGCCCAACTGATCGCTGTTTTTGAAATGGACATAAGCGCGATACCCAGCCGGATCAAACCCTTTCCATTCTGTCAGGGCAGCTTTGGAAAGAATGATAGCGCAGGTATTCGCTTCTTTTTCATTTACGCTGTCCATAATGCCGGTAACGACATAATCACCATGAAAACTCTCGGTATCTAAGGTCACAGTGTCCCCGATCTTGGCATTGTTTCCATAGGTGGAGAGAAAGTATTCGCTTACGACAACTTCATTTGCTTTTTGGGGTAGATTCCCCTCCAATAGCTTCATTTGGTCGCGCCCAATCTCCATCATTTCTGCGTCATTATATACATAAGAGGCATGATAGCCCTGTTCCGAAAGTTCCTCGCCGAGCATATAGTAGCCGCCTACGCGCTCAAACTCCGGCAGTCCTTTCAGGGTTTCAATGTCGTTTTCCTCTACGCCCAGCCAGACCGCCTCATAAGTATCGACAACCTGATTGCGCTGCATTTGTGTCAGGGAGGTAGACACAATTCCCGTAAAGCAGATCAGAAACGCCGCCAGCGCAACGGCAATCACCACCATCAGATTCCGGCGCTTCTCGCTTTGCAAACTTTTCTTTGCCAGCTTCTTTGTAATGGCGCTGGTATCATTTTCAAAAGGCCATGTCATAGCCTGCCACCTCCTTACTCCACGATCTTGCCGTCCTCAATGCGGACAATCCGATCTGCAAGACGGGCTATGTCGTCATTGTGGGTAATCATCACAACGGTTTGCCGGAACTCCGCACTGGTGCGCTTGATAAGCCCCAGCACCTCGGCGCTGGTCTTGCTGTCAAGGTTGCCGGTCGGCTCGTCGGCCAGCACAATAGCCGGTTTGGTAATCAGGGCGCGGGCAATCGCCACACGCTGCTGCTGGCCGCCAGAAAGATTGTTCGGCATATTTTTCAGTTTATCTTCCAGCCCCAACAGGCGAACGATCTCGTCCAAAAACTTCTGATCCACCGTGTCCCCGTCCAGCTCCACCGGCAGGACAATGTTCTCATACACATTCAGGATGGGAACAAGGTTATAGTTCTGGAAGATAAAACCGATGTTGCGGCGGCGGAAGATGGTAAGCTGTTCGTCGTTCATTTTCGACAGTTCTTTGTCCCGGACAATCACATTGCCGGAAGTAGGGGTGTCCAGCCCGCCCATCATGTGAAGCAGGGTGGATTTGCCGCTGCCGGAGGTTCCCACAACGGCCACAAACTCGCCGTCATTTACAGAGAAGTTCACGCCGTCAAGGGCGCGGGTGATGTTCGGCTCTGTGCCGTAATACTTTTTCAGGTCGATAGTCTGTAAAATACTCATAAAATTCAATCCTTTCTTTGTTTGTTGTAAATGCGGAACGCTGCCGCGCCGGTGGCCGCCAACTGTACCAGAATCAGCCCAGCGAACAGGCCGAAGCTCTCATAGTAGAACAGTTCATCCCAAAACAGGAGAACATCACAGAGAGCAGTCAAGGCAACCGTCCAGCGGATGTGCCGGGCCAGCCATTGCCGGAACACCAGCACAAGGACAGCGGGCGGGACGATCAGCAGCGCCAGATTCAAAATCAATGTCGGGGTCAGTTCCATTGCGTCGCCTCCTCGCTTTTGTTGATAAGGCTATTGTAAAACCCAAATGTCCGCGAAATGTTACAGCGGCCAAAAAATTTCATTGAAAATCGGGGTGAAATGTTACAACGCTCGGACATTTCAAAAATTTCTATGATAATTCCCGTATTTGATCTACCAGAGATTGTTTTTTTATCTGCCGGATTGCCAAATACGAGAAAAGCATTTGGACAGCAAGCATCAGTATAAAATAACTGAACATTTCAACTGTCGGAAAATGATAGCTTACTTTTCCAAAAATACTCATTGCACTAAAGACGGTGCAGAGAAGATACCCGATAAGAGTTCCGCATGATATGGAAAGAAGAAGCACCCCTAATGTATAGAACAAGCCCTCTATCAATAACATTTTTGAAAGCTGTTTACTGCTCAAACCAACCGCTTGCAAAACACCCAGTTCTCGCTTCCGGGTCAAGATGTTTGTTATCAGTGTGTTTAGCAGATTGATAATGCCAAAAACCCCGATAAACATAACAAAAATGTAGACTGGCATACGATAGTTCAATAGTTTTTCGTTGTATGCCTCTACCCAATCATTCAAGGTACTAACATAGAGGCTGGAAGTCGGTGGAATTATCTTTTGGATTTCATCTTTTGCGGCTGCCCATTTACTGTCATCTGTATCTACAATAAATTGATAATTGAGGTTTTCAATAGGAACGATCTTTGACAGCATTTCTAAAGGAATAAATAGCGTATCATATCCGCCATACGGGATATTAGCGTCCACAATTCCCATTACTTTTACTTCCAATGTTTGTCCGCCAACTTCAATCAGAAGTTCGTCCCCAATCGCTGCATCCCACCCAAAAGTTTCTTTCCACTGTGGGCCATTTTCAATAATAATGCCATTGTTTTTAAGTAGTTCCTGCAAATCTGCTGTACCATCAATCAAATATTGCTCAATCAATTTTTGAGAGCTTCGTGTATATGCGTCTGAAACAATCGGTTCAATATCTCCCGTTGGCATACGAACATTCAAAACGGTGCCTTGGTATTCTTTTATTTCTTCCACACCATCTATGTCCAAAATGGATTCTCTAAAATCTTCTGTAAGCAGATTCGATTTTTGGAGTTCTGAATATTGTTCGCTGTTATGTGCCTGTGGCCCGTAATCGCCTAATTCAAGGCGAATTTCTCCGTAAGGAAAACTCCTACGCGCCATCGCTAAAGGATCAATGGAATTAAAATATGCAGAGCTTGCCATCAGCAAAATTCCACATACCCCTAACGACAGAATCGTTAAGGCGGTTTTCTTTCTGTTCCTTGCAAAATTAAGAAAAGCTAAGTTTTTTGCGGATAGAGAACGATGTAACACTTTTGTACTGTTGGACATTACATCATTATTGCTCGCCATATAACGGACTGCTTCAATAGGCGTAACATGAGCAGCAATCTTGGCTGGCTTAATTACAGCAATCATAACGCATAAATACACAAACAGAGCTGTGACAGCGGCAATTACAAATACCATTAAAGTGTTCCAGCCTTGCGGGACAAGGACATATCCCGCTATTGCACCGGCTAATATTCCAATCGGAATACCAATTTTGGAAAGATGAAATCCCTCTCTAAAAACGATTCTTTTCATCTGTTTTCCAGTTGCCCCTATTGTCCGCAGTTTTCCATATTCTTTTGTTTTTCTGGCTATGGACACATAGAACAGACTGTAAATAACAAGGGTACACGCCAAAGCGATAATAAGACTGATAAATGCTATTACAGTGATATATTGACTGCTTCTCTGTTCAATGAGAGAAAAATAATATGTTGAAAACTGCATTTGCTCCGGCTGTATTTTCAATTCTCTGCACAATGTTGATAATTCAGCTTGTATAGCAGCCTTAGACCAACCATCAGATTCATTCAAACGGATATAAGCGGAGTATGCCGGTTCGCTGAGCTTGTTTTCAATATAGGACTGCGACACGAATACGGAATAATTTGAATTTTCGACAGGCAAAATACCACATAAGGTATAATCTTTTTCTCCATCTCCCAGATTTAACGATATAATATCGCCCACGGATTTGGACAATCCAGCTCTATCAAGAAACGCCTTTGTGATAGCAATTTCATTTGTAGATTTGGGCAATTCCCCCTCCAAATCAGGATATTTTGCTAATTTCATTAGTGTTTCATCCATTGAACGGACGGTTAATTTGTAGTCCCCATAAGATACTAAACCCAATAAATGACTTACACCCACTTGAACCCTACTGTCATTTACTAATTTTGTAATGGTATCATTATCGACTTCATTGATAATTGCTTGATAACGCCCAGCTGCATCATTTAATGATTTTCGCTGCGAAGCAAAAAAATACAAGGTCGTTGTCATTATCAAGCAGGTAGCTAAGGCAATCGTAATGATAATGAGGATGTTTCTACTTTTATCTGCTTTTAAGTTTCGTTTTGCCAACTTTTTTGTAATGGCGCTTGTATCGTTCTCAAAAGGCCATGTCATAGTTGTATCACCTCCATATTTGATAAGGCCATTGTAAAACCCAAATGTCCGCGAAATGTTACAGCGGCTAAAAAATTTCATTGAAAATCGGGGTGAAATGTTACAACGCTCGGACATTTCAAAAAAATTTACGGCGGGCAGCCGGGAATGGCCGTCCGCCGCGATTTATTTTGTAGGCAGCATAATGGAAAATTCTGAACCCTTGCCCGGCTCCGAAACCACTTTGATATAGCCACCCTGCCGCGTTACGATCTCGCGGGCCAGATACAGGCCAATGCCCACGCCCTGCTGTTCGTGTACTTCTTCCTCACGATAGAAGCGCCGGAAGATGGCGGCCTGATTGCTTTCGGAAATGCCCTTGCCGGTGTCGGTCACTTTGATCTCCACATACATTTCCCACAGCACCACCGACACAGCGATTTTCCCGCCTGCCGGGGTGTACTTCACCGCATTGTCCAGCAGGTTAAAGAGGGCTTCGGATGTCCACTTGCTGTCATGAGAAAAGGCCAAATCCTCCGGGCAGTCCACGGACACGGCGATTTCCTTTTTCTCCGCTGCATACACGATCCCACTCATGGCCTGCGCCACGGTATCAAAGAGGCGGCCCGGCTTCTTATCCAACTGGATCACGCCCGTTTCCAGCCGTGAGGTTTTCACAAGGGCCTGAAAGAGAAAGTCCAGCTTATCCGTCTGGCTGCGGATTCCCCGGATAAAGTCGGTGCGCTCCGCCTCGGTCATGGGCTTTTCCAGCAGGGTGTCCGTCGCCATTTTCAGATTGCTCACCGGCGTTTTCACCTGATGGGAAATATCTGATACAAGGGTCTGTAACTCCTGCCGTTCCTCGTCCACCCGGCGGCGGTTCTCCTGCATGATCTGGTAAAGCCTTGCCAGCCGGTGTCCGATTCTGGCAAGCTGGGTTTCGCTGTCCTCCGGGCGCTGGGGCGCTTCATTCCCGGCGATCATGTGGTCTAAAGTCTGGCACAGGTCAGCGGTAAACTGTGATAACCGTTTTCCAAACGCCTGCGTCAGTACAAAAATCCCTACAAGGGCGCACAACAGCAGCGCCCCGCCTGTCAGCAGCACCGCAATCTGTTTTGTCACAAGAAACAGGGCTATGGTGATCCCGGACATGGAGAGGGCAAGCCCCATTGCCACCCGGCTAAACAGCCGCTTTACCGAGAGATTTTGAAACTTCATTTTGCCTCACCTCCCGTCCATTGATAGCCCATGCCGTAAACGGTCTTGATGTAGGGCGCGCCGCCGTCGGATTCAATCTTGCTGCG
>NZ_JBBMEN010000042.1:0-7254 GCF_040096575.1 Faecalibacterium intestinale | reverse complement strand
ATAAATGTCCGAGGTGCCTTTGATTTCGACAAAAAAACAGGCTGAATTGTTACAAAGCTCGGACATTTCAAAAATTTCTTTGAGAAATGACGAAAAAAGCGGGGCAGCACACGCCGCCCCGCCGATCCCATACGGTTATTCCATTGCCCGCATTTGTTCAATCAGAGATTGTTTTTTCTGTCTGCGGATTGTCCATACAGACAAGATTAGCTCCATTCCGAACAATACCAGAATGAACAGCCCCATTTCCAAAACCGGGAATTGATAAGGCACTACATTTCCGGCAAAAGCACCTACACTCATTTTTCTGCAAGCAAAGATGGAAGCCGGAAGCCCAACGATCAGCGTTGCCAATGTTGCAAAGAGCGCATAGCACAGCCCCTCACAGATGTTCATTTTACATAGCTGTTTTTGTGTTAGGCCGATAGAACGCAGAATACTGTTTTCCTGCTTTCGGGCGATCTGGTTAGAGAGTGTCGTGTTAATCAGGTTGATAACGCCAAAGAGAAATACCAGCCATGACAGTACCTCCATACTGCCAAACGCAAAAGAATTTGTCATTTCTTCATATTCAATCACTGTATTGATTTCATCTAAGGCAATATTACTATGGCTGGCAACAATATTTTTCAATTCAGCTCCTACATAGTCCGTTTTTTTAGGGTCATTTACAATGCTCCATGAATAGTCAAAAGAGGTGATTTCCGGGTGCAGTTCGTGGAACAACGCTTCTGGTGCAAAAAGAGTTGCCCCATCTAAGTGCATCCTGCCATGTCCTGAATATACCTTTGCAGGAGCGTATAACCCCGATATGGTAACAGAAACGGATGGCTGTTCTTCTCCCAAAGAAATCTCAACCGTTGAACCAACACCCATATCCTCATTCTGCTTTAGCACATTATAGTCAATTACAATACTACGGGAATCTGTTGGCATGGTTCCCTCTGTCAGAGCCGCTTCAACTACCGCATAATTCTGGTCGGTCAGCATATCGCACATACCACCAGCTTGATGAATCTCTGTTTTATAAGTTGCATGGAGAGATTGCCTGCTTGGAATTATATCTGTAACGCCATCAATAGATAAGATTTCCTGCTTTAATTCCTCATTCAATGGATTTCCCGCTGCCATAACCTTTTCTTCTGTCATTTCAGAATCCAAATAAATTTTATAGTCGCCGTCTGGGAAAAACTGTCTTGCAAGCGCCTCTGGTGAGCGCAGCAAAACAATGGAGGATACCACAAGCAGGATAATTCCGCCCAAACTCAATGAGGCTACAATAGCAACGGTCTTTTTTCGGTCACGCCTAAAATTTGCAATTCCCATTGAAATAGGATTGAGCTTGATATTCTTTTTGCGGCTGCGGATGTCCTTTTGCGCCGGGGTAAAACGGACGGCTTCAATGGGGGAAATCCCTGCCGCAATTTTCACCGGCTTACGGATGGAAACAGATACCATGATCCAACTGCTTATAAGCGTTAAAATAACCGTTGCCACATAGGAAACAGCGTTAAAACCCTTGGAAAACAGGAGGAAACCGCCGCATACGCCCAGCACTGTGCCAATCAGAATCCCGATACTGCCGAGTTTGCGTCCCTCGTTCTTTACAATCCGCTTGATTTGCTTTGGTGTCGCACCAATCGTCCGAAGCTGCCCGTAGCTTTGGATTTTGTCATTGATGGAGATACGGAAGATACTCTGGATCACAATATAGCCGCCAATCAGAACAAGGGCAATCACACCTGCCATCAGTGCAAAATCAAAGGATTTAGAAGCATAGGCAAAATACTTACTGTTCATTTTGGGCATAGGAAGCTGATATTCCTCTGCAATCTCCCTGCAATAAGAGGTCATCAGTTCCTCACCCAACTGATCGCTGTTTTTGAAATGGGCATAGGCGCGATAGCCAGCCGGGTCAAACTCATTCCATTCTGTTAGGGCAGCTTTGGAAAGAATGATCGCGCAGGTATTCGCTTCCTTTTCATTTACACTGTTCATAATGCCGGTAACGACATAATCACCATGAAAACTCTCGGTGTCTAAGGTCACAGTGTCCCCGATCTTGGCATTGTTTCCATAGGTGGAAAGAAAGTATTTGCTTACGACAATTTCATTTGCTTTTTCAGGAACCCGGCCCTCTAATAACTCCATCTGCGCCTTGGTAATCTCCATCATTTGTGTGTCACAATACACATAGGACGCATGATAGCCCTGTTCTGAAAGTTCCTCACCGAGCATATAGTAGCCGCCTACACGCTCAAACTCCGGCAGTCCTTTCAGGGTTTCAATGTCGTTTTCCTCCACGCCCAGCCAGACCGCCTCATAAGTATCGACAACCTGATTGCGCTGCATTTGTGTCAGGGAGGTAGACACAATTCCCGTAAAGCAGATTAGAAACGCCGCCAGTGCAACGGCAATCACCACCATCAGATTCCGGCGCTTCTCGCTTTGCAAACTTTTCTTTGCCAGCTTCTTTGTAATGGCGCTGGTATCATTCTCAAAAGGCCATGTCATAGCCTGCCACCTCCTTACTCCACAATCTTGCCGTCCTCAATGCGGACAATCCGATCTGCAAGGCGGGCAATGTCGTTGTTGTGGGTAATCATCACAACAGTTTGCCGGAACTCTGCACTGGTGCGCTTGATAAGCCCCAGCACCTCGGCGCTGGTCTTGCTATCAAGGTTGCCGGTTGGCTCGTCGGCCAGAACAATAGCCGGTTTGGTAATCAAGGCGCGGGCGATAGCCACACGCTGCTGCTGGCCGCCGGAAAGATTGTTCGGCATATTTTTCAGTTTATCTTCCAGCCCCAGCAGGTGAACGATCTCGTCCAAAAACTTCTGATCCACCGTGTCCCCGTCCAGCTCCACCGGCAGGACGATGTTCTCATACACATTCAGGATAGGAACAAGGTTATAGTTCTGGAAGATAAAGCCGATGTTGCGGCGGCGGAAGATGGTAAGCTGTTCGTCGTTCATTTTCGACAGTTCTTTGTCCCGGACAATCACATTGCCGGAAGTAGGGGTGTCCAGCCCGCCCATCATGTGAAGCAGGGTGGACTTGCCGCTGCCGGAGGTTCCCACAACGGCCACAAATTCGCCGTCATTTACAGAGAAGTTCACGCCGTCAAGGGCGCGGGTGATATTCGGCTCTGTACCGTAATACTTTTTCAGGTCGATAGTCTGTAAAATTCTCATAAAATTCAATCCTTTCTTTGTTTGTTGTAAATGCGGAACGCTGCTGCGCCGGTGGCCGCCAACTGTACCAGAATCAGCACAGCGAACAGTCCGAAGCTCTCATAGTAGAACAGTTCATCCCAAAACAGGAGAACATCGCAGAGGGCAGTCAAGGCAACCGTCCAGCGGATGTGCTGGGCCAGCCTTTGCCAGAACGCCAGCACAAGGGCAACGGGCGGGACGATCAGCAGCGCCAGATTCAAAATCATGGTCGGGGTCAGTTCCATTGCAACGCCTCCTCACTTTTGTTGATAAGGTCATTGTAAAACCCAAATGTCTGCGAAATGTTACAGCGGCCAAAAAATTTCATCGAAAATCGGGGTGAAATGTTACAACGCTCGGACATTTCAAAATTATTATTCAACTACCCTTAATCGAGCTACAATACTTGTTTTTCTAAAATAGCGAAACGAAACATGAGGAACTATAATCGCCACAACGCAAATAACAATTCCCTCTAATATCAACGGGAAAATCGTAGGCTGTATTGTAAACAGCCATAAGTCAGGTTGATTAAAGAAAGTAGGAAGAATTGTATTTGCAACAATAAGAGAGAGAGGTAAACCCATTACACAAATCAGAAATGCGTAAAACAATCCCTCCAATACGGTCAATTTGTTAATTTGTTTTTTCGTCATTCCGATGCTCTCTAATGTAGCAAATTCCCGTTGCCGGTTTATAATGCCCGTTATAATGATGTTGGAAAAATTCACAAGCCCGATACTTCCTAATAGAAACCCAATAAGGCCACCTATGATAAAAATAGTTTGTTTTAATCCATTCATAGTTTGTGCCAATGTTTCAGACGATGCGTATTCAACGGTAGGCAAAGAATTGATGTACTCGGTCGCTGGCAAAAAGTGTTCTTTTTCCACATCAAACACATAACTCATTATGGCTGGATTGTTATACAATTCCACAAACATCTCATTACTCATATAGAAAATAGGACAATCGCCGCCAACATCAGTGTAGCCAACATTCTTACCCGGAGATTCTACCAATGAAAAATCAACCACTGCACGCGCAATTACCGAAACCGTTTTATAAGGCAATCCATCTTTGTAAATGGTAACTTCCTGATTGAGCGGACAAAGAAATTCAGGAGATTCATTTGGGTTGATCGCTGAAATTTCTATAACATAGTTTCCACTTTCCAAATATGAGGTTAGTTGCTGTATATCTGTTTCTCCCTCAATGAAATTCAATTTAGGAAGTATTGATTTTTCTACCCCGTAAATATTGCAAAGAGGTCGATAATCAACACCGAGTTTTACTGGATAAGTTCTGCCATCAACCATACCACTTCGTATAAGGTGATTATCTTCTGTGTATTCGTCTAATACTTCCGTGACCAAACTACCATAATCATAAGTAACACTGACATCATCCAAAGTGTTTTTATAAATTCGACTTCCGTTCAGCACAGGAATATTATTTTCAATATCAGATATGATTTCATTACTAACAGAATCATCTTTAAATCGAAAACCTTGCACATTAGAAAATGTGTTTGGGCTTGCCACAACAAAATCAAATGAGGTAACAGAAGATACATATTTTTTAACATCAACACTATTTCCGATTGCGATTGCACTGTTTAGGAGAATAATGCAGAGTATCATGGATAAGACGATAAATATGGTACGCTTTGAATTTCTTCTTAAATTTCTCCATGCCATTTCTATTATTCTATTCTTAAACGAAAGACGATTCTTGTTGGCACTATGATAATTGTCTTTTTCATAGTATCTGGTTGCCTCAATGGGCGAAATCGTAGCTGCAATTTTGAATGGTTTCTTTATGCTCACCCAAACAGTAATCGCACTAAATATCCCGGCAACGACAAAAATAATAGGATTAAAACTCAAGTTCACAGAAAGATTGTGATACTCGCCTTTCATAAAATTAAGAATCCACGGAAGCATAAGTATTCCTACTATATATCCTAAAATCAACCCAATAGATATACCAATTATAGACAGCCAAAATGCTTGCTTATAAACAATTCGCTTGATTTGCTTCTCCGTTGTTCCGATTGTTCTTAATAAGCCATATTTCTTTATTTCTTGAACAACAGAAATCTCAAAAATATTGCGAATGAGCAAATAGCCCGTTATTACAAAAATCATAATAAAAAACAGGGCTGCTATTATGGCAATCCAATTTACAGATGTACCAGTGGATGGGCTGGTTCCCCTAATTTGCAAAATAGTTGTCTGTATAGACTGGATCGCTCCAACACATAAAGTCGTTACAGAAGTAAAAAGCATTGATGTTAAAACGATTGCTATTACAGCAACAATATTTCGTAATTTGTTGGCTTTGAAGCTTCTTTGCGCCAGCTTCTTTGTAATGGCGCTGGTGTCATTTTCAAAAGGCCATGTCATAGTTGTATCACCTCCATATTTGATAAGGGTATTGTAAAACCTAAATGTCCGCGAAATGTTACAGCGGCCAAAAAATTTCATTGAAAATCGAGGTGAAATGTTACAACGCTCGGACATTTCAAAAAAATTTACGGCGGGCAGCCGGAAATGGCCGTCCGCCGCGTTTTATTTTGTCGGCAGCATAATGGAAAATTCTGAACCCTTGCCCGGCTCCGAAACCACTTTGATATAGCCGCCTTGCCGCGTTACGATCTCGCGGGCCAGATACAGGCCAATGCCCACGCCCTGCTGTTCGTGTACTTCTTCCTCACGATAGAAGCGCCGGAAGATGGCAGCCTGATTGCTTTCGGAAATGCCCTTGCCGGTGTCGGTCACTTTGACCTCCACATACATTTCCCACAGCACCACTGACACGGCGATTTTCCCGCCTGCCGGGGTGTACTTCACTGCATTGTCCAGCAGGTTAAAGAGGGCTTCGGATGTCCACTTGCTGTCATGGAAAACGGTCAAATCCTCCGGGCAGTCCACGGACACAGCGATTTCCTTTTTCTCCGCTGCATACACGATCCCACTCATGGCCTGCGCCACAGTATCAAAGAGGCGGCCCGGTTTCTTGTTCAACTGGATCACGCCCGTTTCCAGCCGGGAGGTTTTCACAAGGGCCTGAAAGAGAAAGTCCAGCTTATCCGTCTGGCTGCGGATTCCCCGGATAAAGTCGGTGCGCTCCGCCTCGGTCATGGGCTTTTCCAGCAGGGTGTCCGTCGCCATTTTCAGATTGCTTACCGGCGTTTTCACTTGATGGGAAATATCCGATACAAGGGTCTGTAACTCCTGCCGTTCCTCGTCCACCCGGCGGCGGTTCTCCTGCATGATCTGGTAAAGCCTTGCCAGCCGGTGCCCGATTCTGGCAAGCTGGGTTTCGCTGTCCTCTGGCCGCTGGGGCGCTTCATTCCCGGCGATCATGTGGTCTAAGGTCTGGCACAGGTCAGCGGTAAACTGCGACAGCCGCTTTCCAAACGCCTGCGTCAGTACAAAAATCCCCACAAGGGCGCACAGCAGCAGCGTCCCGCCTGTCAGCAGCACCGCAATCTGTTTTGTCACAAGAAACAGGGCTATGGTGATCCCGGACATGGAGAGGACAAGCTCCATTGCCACCCGGCCAAACAGCCGCTTTACCGAGAGGTTTTGAAACTTCATTTTACCTCGCCTCCCGTCCATTGATACCCCATGCCGTAAACGGTCTTGATGTAGGGTGCGCCGCCGTCGGCTTCAATCTTGCTGCGAATACGGCTGATGGAGGTTGTCAGGGTGTGTTCGTCCACAAACCGCTCGTCTATATCCCACAGCTTTTCCAAAAGCTGCCCACGGGTCAGCACTTGCCGGGGATTTTTACGAAACAGGTTCAGCATTTTGTACTCCATCGGGGATAGAGTCAGGGGCTTGCCGTTTAAGGAAGCCGTCTGCTCCGAGAAGTCCAGAAACAACCGCCCGTCGTCGTAAATGTCCTTGGCCGGTTTGTGGTGTTCCAGCATGGCGAACATGGCTTTGATTTTTCGCTGCAAGGCCCCGATCACAAAGGGCTTTGTGATGTAGTCCACCGCGCCCACCTCATAGCCCCGTATCTGGTCGCT
>NZ_JBBMEN010000041.1:0-9327 GCF_040096575.1 Faecalibacterium intestinale | reverse complement strand
TAAGCTTACTTGTGCCGAAGATAGTTAGCTGGAAACGGCTTGTGAAAATAGGTAGTCGCCGACTTAACAGAAAGCTCTGAGATGAAAATCTCAGGGCTTTTTTGTTGCATTTCGGGGCAGAAAATAGTATCATAAAAGGCAGAACCTTATACTTTCTACAGATTTTCCTGTTACACTGGATGCATAAAAGGAAAGGAGAGTCTGTATGGACAAATTAACGAAAAAGGGGCTGGACGGCACCCAGCTCAAGACCATTGCACTGGCGCTGATGGTGCTGGACCACATTCATTATTTCTTCGAGTTCACCGGCTGCATCCCGACGGTGTTCAGTATGCTGGGGCGGCTCAGTGCGCCGCTGTTTCTGTTCTGCACGGTGGAGGGCTTTGCCCACACCCATGACCGAAAGCGGTATTTTATCCGCATCTGGGCTATCGGTGCAGCCATGGCGGCGCTGGAATTCTTTATGATCTACGCCAAAGCCTTCCGGCGCGGGGATGGCTTCTACCCGCTGAACGCTATTTTTCAGGATCTTGCGCTGCTGTGCATCGTCTGGCAGGGTATCGACTGGCTGCGGGAGAAAAAGCTCGCAAAAGGCATTGGCGCCATTGCCGCCGTCTTGTGCTGGCCGTTTGTGGTGATCGTGTTTCTGCTGCTTTTCCCCGGGGTGCAGGGTATGCCCATTGCTTCGTCAGTCGTGGCCTTTGTCATCACCAGCCCGCTGCCCATGTGGACAGGTATCACGGATGGCGGATGGAGTTTTCTGCTGGGCGGTGTGCTGCTGTATGCCCTGCGGGGGCATCGCCGCGTACAGCTGACAGCATGGGCCGTGCTCATTTTCCTGTGTGACTTTGCGCTGACCTTTGGGATGGCTTGCCGACAGGAGGGTTTTGTCTGGACGCAGATGTTCACCGACTACTACGAGTGGTTCGGGGTGCTGGCAGTGCTGCTGATGCTGCTGTACAACGGGCAGCGGGGCAAGGGCCACAAGCAGTTGTTCTACTGGTTCTATCCCGCCCATGTGTATCTGCTGTATGGGGCGTCCTGCCTTGTTTATAACGTGTTGAGGTGATTTTGTGGCAAACATTCTGGCAGTGGATGACAATCTGGAGCTCTGCAAGCTGATCCGCACCACCTTGGAGCGGGACGGCCACCGGGTAGAAACGCGGCAGGCGGGCAGAGATCTGACCGAGGCGCTCTGCCGCTGGGCAGACTGCATCCTGCTGGACGTGATGATGCCCGGGGAGGACGGCTTTGCGGTCTGTCGGCGCATCCGCAGTCTGACCGAGGTGCCCATCCTGTTTCTGAGTGCCCGCACCGACGAGGCTGCTGTGTTGGAGGGGCTGGGCATCGGGGCAGACGACTTTTTGTCCAAGCCCTTCCGGGTGGCAGAGCTGAGGGCGCGGGTGGCGGCACATCTGCGGCGGCAGAGCCGCACCCCGGCGCACCGGATGGTGCGCGGCGGCGTAGCCTTTGACCTGACCGCCCGGAGCGCGGCGGTGGAGGGGAAGGCGCTGCCCTTGACCCGCTCGGAGTATGCCATCTGCGAGTATCTGGCGCTGCACGCCGGACAGACCTTTACCAAGGAGCAAATTTACGAAGCGGTTTTTGGCATTGACGGCACTGCGGACGACACCGCCGTGACCCAGCACATCAAAAATATCCGGGCAAAGCTGCGGGCGGCGGGCGTGCCGGAGCCGGAAAAGCTGCTCAATACCGTATGGGGCGTGGGGTACCGATGGAAAAGCGAAGACTGACCTCTCTGCGCAGCGTGCTGCTGCAATATCTGGTGCGCACGGCGCTGGCCTGCCTGCTGGTCGCGGTGGGGTGGCTGCTGGTGATGATGCTGTGGATCCAGAACGGCGGGCTGTTTCTGCCCGCCAATCAGGCGGCACAGGCCTGCCAGAAAGCCGCACAGGACGTTTTACCGGGCATGACCGCAGCCACCTTTGATGAGACGCAGCTGGACTCCTTGTGCCGGTACGCCCTGTTTGCCGCGCCGGACAGCAGCGAGGTGCTGGCCACCAACATGGATGCCGGGCACTTGCAGCGGGCAATGGAGAACCGGCAGGGGAAAACCCACTGGCATTTTGGCTACACGCAGTATTATATGACGTCAAAATTGCAGGACGGAACGGTTTGCCTGCTGCAATTTGACTATGCCGTGCCCTACGCCGACCCTGCGCTGCGGGGCGTGCTGCCGGATATGCAGACGGTGCACTGCATTCTGGGCATTCTGTTGCTGATAGGGGCAGTGGTGTGGAGCACCCACAGGACCGGGCGCTTCCTGACCCGGGAGACTGAAAAGCTGACCGCGGCCGCGCAGGCGGTGGCGCGGAAGGATCTGGACAGCGCGGTATTTTCCGGCGCGAAGGTGCGGGAGTACGAGAGCACTTTGCAGGCGCTGCAGACCATGGGCGACGCACTGACCGGCAGCTTACAGAAGCAGTGGGCGATGGAGCAGCGGCAGCGGGAGCAGATCATTCAGCTGTCCCACAAGCTGAAAACGCCGCTGACCATCATCGAGGGCAACGCGGAGCTGCTGGCAGAGGATGACGGCCTGACCGCAGAACAGAAAGCGCAGGTGGAGTCCATTTTGCAGGGCGCAGAGCAGACCCGCACCTATCTTGGTAAGATCCGCGCCGAGGTGCAGACCCCGCTGCGCTATAAACGGAATGTAGAATGATGACGAAAAAAGACAGCGCTGCTGCAAATAGCCCAACAGAAAAATGAGCCGGACTTCTCCCAAAAGGCGTTGTCCGGCTCGTTTTTTTGCTGTGAGCGGAAGCGGGCGGGAAGCAGCTACAGTGGGAACGGTATATATAAAAGTGGACAGCCTGCGGTGTCCCATATCTTTTTGCCCCAAAATCTGTACGAAACGCGCAGAATAGTTGCTTTTCTCCGGCAGTTCTGATATACTGGACACGTTTTCCCATTTTGACCCCGCACTGGATTTCACACGGGAGCTCGATATTTTTTTGACAAGGAGGAACCGAGTGCTGCGGCTCTTGGCTGCGCACCCAATACAAACCACATTATGGAACAAATGTTGATCTGTCTGTCCCTTGCCCTGATCGCCGGTCTGCTCATGTCACGCGCTGCCAAGGCCGTGCGTCTGCCCGCCGTCACCGCTTACCTGCTTACCGGCCTGCTGCTGGGTCCCTTCTTTCTGGGGCGGCTGGGACTGAGCCGTTTTGGCTTCGGTTTTGGCAGCCTTGCCGCCGTGGAGGGCTACGGCATTATCACGCAGGTGGCGCTGGGCTTTATCGCCTTCGTCATTGGCAACGAGTTCCGTCTCAGCGCCCTGAAGCACATGGGACGCCGCGCCGTGACCGTGGGCATTGCGCAGGCAGTGATCACCACCGCGCTGGTGGATATTGCCCTTGTTGCCCTGCACTTTGCCCGCCCGGACGTCATCTCGCTGGCTTCTGCCATCACGCTGGGCTCTATTGCCGCCGCTACCGCACCCGCCGCCACCCTGATGGTGGTCAAGCAGTATAAGGCAGACGGCCCGCTGACCAAGCTTCTGCTGATGGTGGTCGCTATTGACGACGCCGTGGGTCTGGTGCTGTTCTCGGCCTCCTACGGCGTGGCAAACGCGCTGGAGCAGGGGCGTATCGACCCCGTGAGCGTGGTGCTGGAGCCGCTGCTGGAGATCGCGCTCTCGCTGGCGCTGGGCGCTGCCGCCGGTTACCTGCTGAACCTGCTGGAGGTCTACTTCCACTCCCGCTCCAAGCGCATGAGCCTGTCGGTGGCCTTTGTGCTGCTGACGGTGGGCTTGTCTATGACCGAGTTTGAGATCAATGGCACCCGCTGCGGTTTCTCGCTGCTGCTGGTGTGCATGATGACCGGCACCGTGTTCTGCAACGTCTGCCCCACCTCGGACGAGCTGATGGATCGTCTGGACCGCTGGGTGTCCCCCATCAACATCCTATTCTTCGTGCTGTCCGGCGCAGAACTGGATCTGACCATCCTCACCAACCCCATGGTGCTGCTCATCGGCGTGGTATACATCGTGGCGCGCTCTGCCGGTAAGATCAGCGGCTCTTACCTGAGCTGCCGCGCCACCAGCTGCAGCTCCGCCATCCAGAAGTATCTGGGCATCACCCTGCTGCCGCAGGCAGGCGTGGCGCTGGGCATGGCTGCCACAGCCGCCGAGCTGTCGGACGGCCACATGGTGCGCAACGTGGTGCTGTTCTCGGTGCTGGTGTACGAGCTGGTAGGCCCCACCCTGACCAAGATCTCGCTGACCGCTGCCGGAGAGATCCGCCCCGAGGGACGTACCAGCGCCCGCGTGGAGAACCAGCCCGAAGCCCCTGTGGAGCTGAGCTGAGAGGGTTTGGAATGGCCTCCGCTGCGCTCTGACCATAAGCAGAGGAAAGTTTATTTTTAATAGAGCAATGCCGGAGCGTCTACGGACGCTCCGGCATTGCATTTTCACGGGTGAAGCCGCCTTCCCCACCTTTACGTGCAAAAGGTTGCTTTTTGTCGAATTAACACGCAATCATTGACGAAAGGTGTTATTTTTTGTATACTAAGCTTATCAGCGCTGGCACAATTTTCCTATTGTGTCAGCGGTTGCTAAGTAAGAAGGAAATAGTGAAGGAGAATGACACATTATGAAAAGCACTGGCATCGTCCGCGGCATTGATTCGCTGGGACGTATCGTTCTGCCGAAGGAACTGCGCACCAGTATGCACCTCGACACCGACACCAAGCTGGAGATCTTTGTGGATGGGGACGCCATCGTCCTGAAAAAGCACCGCCCTGCCGGCAGCTGCGATTTTTGCGGCGAGGTGGACGAGCAGGCCATCCAGTTCGGCGGCTACTGCATCTGTACCGCCTGCCGCCGCAAGCTCAGCGCACTGTAACTCAGAAGGGAGGCCCTTTCCATGAGTCAGTTCATCGACTTTACCCTTCCCTCCACCGTGCCGGGGCGCACCCTGCACGGCTTTCGCTGCGTCCCGGAGGGACAGGTGCGGGCGGTGCTGCAGCTGTCCCACGGCATGGTGGAATACATTGACCGCTACCGCCCCTTGGCAGAATATCTGGCCGACCGGGGCATTCTGGTCACCGGGCACGACCATCTGGGACATGGTGCGTCCATCCGCACCAAGGAGGATTACGGCTATTTTGCTGAGCCGGACGGCAACCGCGCCGTGTTGGCCGACCTGCACGCTGTGACCGTGCTTACCAAGCAGCTGTACCCGGATCTGCCCTACTTTTTGCTGGGGCACAGCATGGGTTCCTTCTATGCCCGGCAGTACCTGTGCGAGTACGGCAGGGAGCTGGACGGCGCCATCATCATGGGCACCGGCTTCCAGCCCAAGGCGCTGGTCAAGACAGCCAAGACCCTTTGCCGGGTGCTGGCCACTTTCCACGGCTGGCACTACCGCAGCAGCTTTGTGGCTAACCTTTCCTTTATGGGCTACAACAAGGGGCTGGAAGGCCGCACCACCCACGACTGGCTCAACCGCGATCAGGCCGAGGTGGACAAGTATCTGGCAGAGGAGCGCTGCACCTTTACCTTTACGCTGAACGCCTATTACAGTATGTTCAGCGGCATCCTGCGTTTGCACGACCCGGCTTTTCTGGCACGGATGCCCAAAGACCTGCCGCTGCTCTTCCTCTCCGGCGATGCCGACCCGGTGGGCGAGCAGGGCAAGGGCGTGCGCCGCGCCATCCAGAGCCTGAAGGACGCCGGGGTGCTGAACATTGAAAGCATCTTCTACCCCGGTGCCCGCCACGAGCTGCTGCTGGAGACCAACAAGCTGGAGGTTTTTGCAGATATCGCCGCATGGCTGGATAAACAGCTGGCAAAACAGTAAAAACGACCAACGGGCTGCTGCACAAAACGTGCAGCAGCCCGTTTCTCTTTGGCGGCAAGGGCGGCAGGCACCGCGCAGCAGCAAAAAGAGAGAAGCTGACCCGATAGCGCCTGAGCGCACGGGTGCCAGCGTAAGCAAAACAAGGCGGATTCTCCAAAATGGTTGCATATCATCGCAAAAAGACAACTGCCGTCTTGTTTATTTTGTGCACTTATGCTAAAATAACGGACGGATAGTTGATTTTTATAGAGTGGTATTACTTTTCTGATGCTGTAAAAAATTCGGCTGAGCCGAAAAAAATAAGGACGCAACAAAAGGAGAACACGCCATGAAAAAACTTTTCGCCATGACGGCGGCTGTGCTGCTGCTTTTTTCAGTGCTACTTGGCATCCCCGCCGCCTATGGGCAGGCACCAGAGACGGGCAAAACGCTGGACATTTTGTTCAGCCACGACACCCACTCCCACCTGAACACCTTCACCACCGTGGTGGAGGATGAGGAGACAGACATCGGCGGCTTTGCCCGCGCCAACACCCTCATCAAGGCGCAGCGCGCCAAAGACCCGGACACCCTTGTGATCGACGGCGGCGACTTTTCCATGGGCACCCTGATCCAGACGGTGTTTGAAACGCAGGCCGCAGAGCTGCGGATGCTGGGCTACATGGGCTACGATGTGACCACCTTCGGCAACCACGAGTTTGATTACCGCTCCAAGGGGCTTGCCAATATGCTTACCAGTGCCCGCACCTCCGGCGATGCCGTCCCGGCCATCGTGGTCTGCAATGTGGACTGGGACGCTATGGAAAGCGCCGGTCTTACCGAGGGCCAGCAGCTGCTCAAGGACGCCTTTGCCGCCTACGGCGTGCAGGACTACACCGTGCTGCAGAAGGGTGATGTGCGCATTGCCGTGGTGGGCGTTTTCGGCAAGGATGCCCTCTCCTGCGCGCCCACCTGCGAGCTGAAATTCAAGGACCCGGTACAGGCGGTAAAGGCCACCGTGGCAGAGATCAAGGCGAACGAAAACGTGGATATGATCGTCTGCGTTTCCCACAGCGGTACATGGGACGACCCCAAAAAGTCTGAGGACGAGCTGCTGGCCAAGGGTGTACCTGACCTTGACCTCATCCTGAGCGGCCACACCCACAGCCGCATCCGGGAACCCATCCGGCACGGGGACACCTATGTGGTCTCCTGCGGCGAATACGGCAAAAATTTGGGCAGCCTTACCATGGCACAAAAAGCGGACGGCCGCTGGCAGGTGACCGATTACCAGCTGATCCCCATCACCGCCGACATCCCCGCCGATGCACAAACGCAAGAGGTCATCGACCGCTTTATGGACACGGTGGACGAGGATTATCTGGCGCAGTTCGGCTACACCAAGGATCAGGTGCTGGCAGAAAACGATGTTGTTTTCTCCAACCTGAAGGATCTGGGCAAGGTGCACACCGAGCACAATCTGGGCGATATCATCGCGGACGCCTACGTGTACGCGGTGGAGAACGCCGCCGACTATGACGGCGTACCGGTGGATCTGGCAGTCGTGCCCAGCGGCACCGTGCGCGACACCTACGCCCGGGGCGATATCACCGTGGAGCAGGTGTTCAACTCCTTCTCGCTGGGCATCGGCGCAGACGGTGTGCCGGGCTATCCCCTCATCGAGGTCTATCTCACCGGCAAGGAACTGCGCACCGCCGCCGAGATCGACGCTTCCGTGTCGGACTTCATGACCACCGCGCGGCTGTATTGCAGCGGCCTGAACTTTACCTACAACCCCCACCGTCTGCTGCTGAACAAGGTGACGGACGTCTATCTGGTCAAGGACGGGCAGCGCGTGGAGCTGCAGAACGACAAGCTGTACCGCATCGTGGCCGACCTTTACAGCGGGCAGATGCTGAGCGCCGTGACGGATATGTCCTACGGCATTCTGTCCATCGTGCCGAAGTACGCCGACGGCACACCCATCGAAGATTTTGAGGATGTGATCCTGACCGAAAACGGCAAAGAGCTGAAGGGTTGGGACGCCATTGCGCGGTACATGGCGTCGTTTGAGGACACCGACGGCGACGGCATCGGCAACGTGCCGGACTATTACAGCACCCTGCACGACCGCAAAAAGGTGGAGGACAGCCGCAGCCTTTCCGCGCTGCTGAAAAAGCCCAACCGCTTTACCTTTATCCTCCTTGGCATCATTCTCACCGCCGTTGTACTGGTGGTATGCCTTGTGCTGCTGCTCCGCAAGCTGGTGCGCAAGCTCCGGCGCAGGAAAAAGGCGCGTTAAAATAGCACAATGCCGGACAGCTTGCGGGCTGCCCGGCATTGCGTTTTTACGGGGAAGGATAAAAAATAGCGGAACACCCGCAGGGTGTTCCGCTATTTTGCATTTAAAATTAGCCCTCGATGAGCTCCACGGTCTTCATCTTGACCGGGGTGGTGGGCTTGTCGTTCCAGTCGGTGCGGACGGCAGCGATCTTATCCACAACGTCCATGCCGGCAACTACCTTGCCGAAGGCGGCGTACTGGCCGTCCAGATGGGGGGCATCCTTGTGCATGATGAAGAACTGGCTGCCTGCGCTGTTGGGGTTCATGCTGCGGGCCATGCTGATCACACCGCGGGTGTGCTTGAGGGGGTTGTTCACGCCGTTAGCGGCAAACTCGCCCTTGATGTTCCAGCCCGGGCCGCCGGTGCCGGTGCCCAGCGGGCAGCCGCCCTGGATCATAAAGCCGGGGATGACACGGTGGAAGGTCAGGCCGTTGTAAAAGCCTTCCTTGACCAGCTTTTTGAAATTCTCACAGGTGATGGGGGCAACTTCCTCGTTCAGCTCGATGTCGATGATGCCGCCGTCTTCCATAGTAATGCGAACCATAACGCTACAATACTCCTTTTGTGTTGACCCCGCAGCGGGGGTGTTGGTGGGCAGAAATGCCTGCCCGGATATCCCTTATAGTATACCATAGGTTTTGCCCGTTGCAACGATGCAGATGCAACGTTTTTGTGAATTATCTGCCCCAATAGGCTAAAAATACGCGCCGCAACCGGAGTTTGCGCTCTGGTTGGTGGACGCAACCGGGCTTTTGTGCTAAAATCGTGCCACAAAAACCACAAGAGAAAGCTTCCAAAGGAGGAAACGAATATGAAAAGTGATTTTCTGACCAACCTATTTTTCAGAGCGCTCCAGACGGTGAGCATCGCGACGATGATCGCACGGCTGCTGCTGCCGGTGGCCATCGTGGCTGCACTCTATCTGCTCTGGCGCATTGCCCGCAATCTGGAAAAGCCGCCGAAACTCACGGAGGAAGTCAAGATCGTGCGCAAGTCGCTTTCCGAAATGCTCAAGGAGAACCGCACCCGCTGCAAGATGACGCAGGAGTTTGTGGCTGAGAGCATCGGCGTAAGCCGTCAGGCAGTGTCCAAGTGGGAGAACGGAGTTTCCCATAGTTAAAGATACCACACCAAATATGATGAACCCACGCTTATACACTACCAGCTATAATAAACCGC
>NZ_JBBMEN010000040.1:0-9657 GCF_040096575.1 Faecalibacterium intestinale | reverse complement strand
GCGGTTTATTATAGCTGGTAGTGTATAAGCGTGGGTTCATCATATTTGGTGTGGTATCTTTAACTATGGGAAACTCCACACTCCCATCCAGATACAAGTCCAGCGCCTGTCCCCAGCCGCCGTAGCACGCCGCCGGGTGGTAGGGATATTCTGCACCGTAGTCCGCCATCGTGGAATCTCCGGCAAGGTAGACTGTGGGGACCTCGATGGGCACAACAGACAGAAAATCCAGTGCCGGGCAGTGGCCGACCACCGCAATGTCCAGAGCATTTTTTTCAAAGGGCCGGTCTTTTCCATTGGGGATGATGGGCGAAACACTGACCGTGAAACAGATGGACAGCACCGCGCCCTGCCGCAAGGAGCCTTTCCACGCAAGATGGCGGCATCCGTGGAAAATCAGAAGCTGTTCTTCCTCCGCGCGGGCGGTCAGCGTGAGTTTCACGCGGTAATTTCCGGCACGAGGAACAGCCGCCTTGAAGCAAAGCGGAACAAATCGCTGCGGCGGCTGGACTGCGCCATCCTTTTCCCACAAAGACTGCACCAGTGCATCCGAATCCAGAAAACAGCCGTTTTCGTCCTGCTGGATTTTTGTGATTTCTTCCGATGCGTACCAGTAGGGTACATGGAATCCACTGTTCAACTCAAAGATATTGAGTTCTGGCTGTGCGTTATGGGCAGCTTCGTCCACAAACCCGAAGAGCTGGCTGGGGCTATAAAACGGGATGGAATCCTGTGCGCCCTTTTCCAAGGAAATGGTGAAAGTTTCAGATTTCATAATGCGTCCTCTATATCCGAATTTTCATTGGATTCAAAGACTTAACTGAAGAATCCCTTCAGTGTGTCAAGAGCCTGTTGTTTCTTCAGGGCAAGGATACCAGCATAGTCCAGCGTACCGATGGACTTTCCAACCTCTTTGGATTCCGTGGTGTAAACAATATTTGCAATAGGCAAATTCATGGACAAGACTTGTTCCTTGTTATCTTCGCCAAGATAGAATCCGATGTGAGGGGGCTGATTGTATGCGCTGTTCTGGTTCGCCACACAATTTCTGTAGACAGGGTCATGCATCAGCGTATAGATCATGTAGTCCGTTTCTGTCGTTGTCATGTAGATACGAAGCTCGGTGTCGTCCTCGTTTCTAAGCACGACTTCTTCACGCCAGTCACCCAGAATATCGGCTGTCAGGCTGGGGTTGTTTTTGGTGGAATTGTTCGTCTTGCCATCCAGCACATCAATGGTATCCACCGCACCACTTTCCCAGTTGTATTTATACACGCCGAAATCGCAGGATTCTTTCTCAACGCCATCACCAAGTTCGCTGAGCAGGTCACCGTCCCAGTACAAGACCCAGTTTGCCGGCAGACCTGCACGGCTCGGATTGACCATTCCACTCAGAATGTTGTATACACCGCTGTTGTTTGCCTGACCCCAGTATTCGTATCCGGGCAGCGGAGTGATATTCGCCGCTACTGCACGGCCCACATCCTTTGCCGAAGTCCAGATACCATCATAGCGCAGGCCGGTTCCAGCATTGCTCAGAGCCTGATTTACCGTTGCCACCTTGTACTCCTCTGTGGGAGAGAAAACATAGAGCTGCGTAGGATTGTTCGGATTCATTGCCGCAAGGTGGATGGCATCGCCGTGGCTTCCCAAATCCTGTCCATCCTTGCCATTCTTGACCCAGAGCAGCGAGCCGTCATGGTCAACCGCCATATTGCCGATGCAGATCTCATCAAAACCGTCCTGATCCAGATCACCGGTCGATACATTATGGTTTCCCTTATCTGCGGCATCCTCACCGGTCAGGGCCACAAAGTTCCACTCCAGCTGCAGCTTTCCATTTCTCAACGTGTAGGCAGCAATCGTAGTTTTTGCATAGTAGCCGCGGTTAAAGAATACAGCAGGAATCGTTTCGGTGCTGCCTGCTTCTTTGGGCAGATAGCCGATTGCAATATTGTAACGTGCAGAGCGGTTGCCGCCATCGCCTGCTTTGCCCCAGTCATCGTAATTGCCAGTCACATTGATGTAGTCGATGCTGTCAATGATTTCACCGGTCTGCCCATTGAATACCGTCACATATTCATTTGAGTCAGGGCTTGCATGGCCGTTTGCATTGATATTTGTACCGGGAACCACGCTCTTATCGCCCACATAGGAAACGATCGTGCTCTCATCGGTCATATCAAATTTGCCAGCTTTATTCGGCTTATAGGCGATCGTACCATCGGAGGTCTTGATAAACAGCTCTGCTTTGCCATCTTCATCCATATCGTAAAGCATAAACTGGTTAAAGTGGGCACCAGAGGGCATTTCCAGACCCATGTTCAATCTCCACAACGGAGTACCGTCCATCTCATAGATGTCAAAGATGGTCGGAGAGGAAGGTGCCACAGCCTTGCCAGAGTCAAATGCATTGTCCGGATACCATTTTACAATGATTTCATACTGTCCATCGCCATCCACATCACCCACGCCGGTATCATTGATCGTATACGAAGAAAGGTCTCCGTTTTTGGTGGGCTGGGGTTCCGGCTTTTGCAGAGGGATGCTCATATAATTGTTTTCCAGAGCGGCAACAGCCTCGCTGTTATACTGTAGGCCGTTCTGAATCTTTGCAACTACATACACATCGCCGGCTTTGCCTTTTGCATCGGTAAAATTGGTTCTGTCTGTGATCGGAGAGGAATTGATCTTGATGCCATTTCTGTACACATCAAAGGAAATATCCTCACCATACTCTGTTGCAAGGATTCTCCAAGAAATGAACACACCATCATCGGACTTCACCGCATACACGCCGCGATCCAGATTTTCCATAGAACGTGCATACGCATTATAGCTGCTGCCCGTCTTAAAGTAGCCGATACGATAATACACATCATAGGTGTAGTCCGTCCGCTGTTCGCTGGGGTCAGTAGGGTTTTCATTGGGTGTCAGAGAATCTTCCAGTACCTGATATTTTCCCTCGACCGGAACAACATTGGCACCGTAAACATAGATGCCTTCTTCTGCTGCGTTAAATTCACGAATCGCGGTCCATTTGCCAACGGTTACCGTTCCAATCGAGCCATCGTTCATCACAGCGGTCACTTCTGTGGGAAATTGTTCTGGCAATGCTTCACCAAATGGAAGTTCCAAGGTCGTGGGATTGTACACATAGGTTGGATACGGCAGTGCGCTATAGCTTATGACCTGTCCGGCTGCTGCGGTATCCGGGCCGACTGCACAGACGTTCCATGCAGAAGAAACGAGTATGCTGGCCGTAAGCAGGCAGGCCACGAGTCTTTTCTTATTCATAATTTTATGCCTCCTCGATCGTATGCGGTACGGGGGGAATGTAATTGATGTCCGGTGCGGTATCCAGAGGGGTGATGTTGCAGTTTTCGCAGACCATACCGTTCACTGCGGTCGGGTCAAAGGAATTTTCTTTTGCGCGAATGTCCAGATTCCGGAATGTGAAGTCCGAGAGTTGATACTGTGTCGGTTCCGGTTTTACGTTGAAGTATTCGCGGCACTCACAGCGGCAGTCCTCCACGGTGATGTGATCTGCATAGGAAAGCGGAATGTCCTTGCGGTCTTCCAGATCATAGAACTGCGTCCACGGATTGATGTTGACAAAACTCTCCACAACGGCATCCACCTGCTTCATCGTAATGTACTCGTAATGCTGTGGGGTATCCGGGCGCATTTTCAGCCAGAGCAGATTGCAGGCGTGGTCTACTTTCAAGCGGCGAATCAGGACGTTGCGATCGTGCATGGACTCCGAACCGCAGGTCAGACAGCCATGGCAGAAACCATAGTGGCAGTCCTCCACCAAAATCCGCTCATTGATGCCGTTTTCGGGTGCAGTATCGGCCCACGGGCCTCTGCCGCCCTTCAGCACGACCGAATCATCGTTCACTTCCAGATAGCAGTTCTTGACCAGAACATCGGTGCAGACATCAATGTCGATGGCATCGGTGCTGGGAGCCGGAACCGGGTGCGCCGGTGAAAGAATGCGGCAGTTCAGGTACTTCACATGGTCGCAGCGGTAGAGATGGCTCGTCCAGAAGTGCGAATTTTGCAGGGTGATATTGGCAAAGGTCACATTTTTGCTGTTGGAGATGAACACGAGCCGCGGACGCTGCTCGTCCTTGTTCGTGCATTTGGGGTTCCACTTGCGGCGCAGCCAGAACGCCCGCCAAGAGCGCAGGCCGTTGCCGTCGATGGTGCCGGGGCCGCTGATGGTAAAGCCATCCACGCCATCGGCGTTGATGAGGGCCGAGAAGTAGATACAGTTCTGTCCTTCCATGCGTGTTTCGCAGAGGTCATAATCGGCAATGTCATCACTGCCCATCAGGGTGCCGCCCTGTGCTACATACAGATTCACGCCCTGTTTGAAGTGCAGCGCACCCGTGTGGTAAACACCAGCCGGAACTACCAGAACACCGCCGCCCTCCTTGGCTGCAAAGTCAATGACGGACTGAATCTCCTTTGTATGCAGCTGGCCATCCGGCAGGATGCCGTAATCCGTTAGCGGGTACTGCTTGCCCAGCGCAGAAAGTTCCGGGGTTTCGATCTCATAGAACCAATCGTCGATTGGGGTTCCGTCCGGGAAAAATTCAAGTTCATGTTTCATGGGTGTGTTCCTCACTCAAATCGTGTTGTCGTTCCACCGGGAAGTTCGTAGATTTTTCCTCCCACGCTGACCCAGCAGGATGCAGCATTGGGATTATAGCATAGATCACCGTCTACGGTAAACTGGAGCCGGGCAGCATCTTCCAGCGCATCTACAATTTCGATGTTAGTAGCGTACCAGATGTCGTCCTGATGGCTCATCATCTGGCAGAACTGCTCCATCTGTGCCCAGCCATCCTGTTCGGGCAGTTCATAACTGTGACCCCAGACGTACATCAGGTACAGATACTGGGTCTTGTGCATGGTCAGGAACTTCTGGCCCAGTTCCAGCATCCCACGCCGGAAATGACAGGTCGGATCCCACTCGGTAAAATCTTCCGGGATGGCAAACCCCTGCGTACTGCGCACAGTACGCGCATAGCGGATGCCCAGTGCCGGCAGCAGTTCCATGATTTTATGGGTGTAACTGCCGTTTGGATAAGCAAGACCGCGCACTGGGGTCTCGACCAGTTCTTCCAATGCACGGCGATCTTCCAGAACCTGCTGGGCCACCTGATCCAGCGGAGAGCGTGCAATGGTGGGATGCAGCACGGTGTGGCAGGCCACCTCATGCCCACGATACAGTTCCTTATATTCGCTGACCGGGATGCGCTCTGCATTGTGCAGACCGGAGTTCAGATTAAAGGTTCCCTTCATGCCGTACTGGTTGAACAGTTCCACAAGGCGGCGGTCTTCCACGCGGCCATCGTCAAAGCTGAAAGTCAGGGCCTTGTGCTTGCCGCCGGGAAAACAGGTATAGATATTTTTCAAACTCATACAGAAGCCTCCTGTAAGCCGTAGGGAACGGCGCGTTTGCCATAGCGGTTTGCCAGACTACCTGTCACGACCAGCTTGAACGCATTGCTGCCCGGATGGAGCAGGCCCTTCAAATCGAACCGGTGCTTATTCCAGAACGAAACTCCGGCAAATTTTCCGTTGACCCAGAGTTCGGCCATCTCCTCGGCATCCAGTTCCATCAGCGGATAATCGTCGTTTGCCTGTTCTGCGCTGTATTCCACCTCGGCAACGTAGGTCTTTTTGACCTGAATGCCATCGGCTTTTTTCAGGGTAAACTCCGGCACAGGGAGCAGCAGTGGTTTCGGCTGTTCCGGCAGAGCGGCAAAGTCCGCCTCCTCGCAGGTGAACAGCAGCAGGCTGCTGCGGCTGGGCAGGTTCAACGCAAAATCCTTTGCCTGCGCACGGGCTGCTTTCCCTGCCCAGAGGTCATACTGCCCGACTTTTTTGGTAGTGGGCAGCGTGATGGTGGTGTGAAGGTCGGTGTTGCCCTCGTTCACAAGGAACCAGCACTCACTGCCTGCGCGCAGGAAGTGCGCACTGCGCAGCTGCGGAGCCGCCGGGCTGCACTGAAGGTCTGCAAGGGGCGAGAGGTCTTTGGGGAGCGCGGGCGCATCGGGGAACCGCTGTTCCGGGTCGATCACCGCCGAGAACTCCATGCCGCGGCAATGCAGTTTTCCGTCCTGCACCCGGCAATCCCTCCAGACGCTTTCCGGCAGATACTGGAAACCGACCTGCTGCTCATAGAGCGGACGAACGGCATCCGGTTCCAATGCGCGGTTGCGGCACAGCACCGCCACCGGCAGGAGAGCGGTCGTGTCCGTCATCAGGCAGGACAGCCGCCGCAGATAGGTAGACCACAGCTTATAGTGCTTCCACCAGTTGCTGTTGGGGCCGACATCGGGCGGGCGCTCATCTTTCCGCTTGCCGGTGATGCTGTAATAGAACGCATGAGGGATGAACAGGTTGACACCGCGCACGGCCAGCCAGTCCGTGTACCACTTGATGTCCCCGCCGGAGAGCTGCCACGGATTGTTGTCCTTGTTGCAGGCTCCAAAGCACTCGTTGGAATTGCGGCGGCGGTTCATCAGGCGGGCCGCATCCGCGCTGCACTTACCCAGCGTGGAATCCAGCCCCACAAGGCAGTCCTTTTCCGGTGCGATCCAGCGCAGGCACAAGTCCTGACCGGGGATGCCGAAGTATTTTTCCACCTCAATATCATCGCTCTGGTGGGGGTGTCCCATCAGGCAGATGCCGTGCTGCTCGCACCAGCCGGAAAGAGCCGCATAGTAAACGCCGCCCTCCCGGTCAAGGATCATCTGATGATAGAGCCGGGTGTCGGCATTTTCGGTTTTCTCGAACAGTGCGGTCAGGTTTTCCAGCTTGCCGCCTGCTTCGGTGAAAAGCTGGGCAAAGCCCTTTGTCCAAGGGAACATATTCCCCACGTTCCGCCCCAGAATACTGGGTTCATCGGTGAAGAAGCCGATGATGGTATTCCCGAAGTATTCTTTCAGTTCACGGTAGTAGGCATCGTGGGTCAAGCCGATGAACCGCTGCACGACCTCCGGGTTCAGGATGTCGGCACTTTCCGGGGCGTTCGGTTCGCCATCGTCTTCGCCCCAGTGGATGCCGCGGATGGTGCCGCCGCTCTTGCGCACCACCAGAACGCCCTGCGGTGTCTGTGCAAGGACTTCATCTCCCGGCTTGCTCTCGCTCACCAGCGTGATGCCCTGACTGACCAAATCGGGTCGGCCCGCAGTGACCATGCCGTTTGCGGAGCCGGACGGGTACATTCCCTCATCGTACAGAACGACCGTCATGTTCAGCGCAGCAGCTTCCTTGACCGCCGTGCGGATGTAGGAAAAGTATTCTTTGGAAAGGTATTTGATGCGTTTTGCAAGGCCGATGCGGGGATGCAGCACCACGCCGGATACGCCGTGTGCGTTGAAATCATTCAACTGGCGGCGGATCTCGTCATGGATCAGGTTGCCATTCAGAAACCAGAACGGGATCGGGGTAAATTCGCGCGAGGGTTTGGAAAGCAGTGTGAGTAACTCCATACGAACCTCCTATGGTTCATTTTTTGCAAGGGCGCAAAGTTTGGCCCATCGCTTTGTACGAAAATAAAACAGCATCAGGATCATACCAGCCAGAAAACTCAGCGGTACACTGGCCATTGCATAGCCGCCATAGCCAAGCCGTGAAAGCAGATATGCGACCGGTATCCGTACACCCCACAGGATGAAAAGATTTACGATGGTCGGATACTTGATCTCTCCAATGCCATTGGCAAAGCACATGATGACGTTCATGATCGCATACATCCATGTGAACGGAAGAACGATATGGATGTAGCGCGTTGCAAACGCAAGAACTGCGGTATCGTGTGTGAAGAGTGCGAGGAGCGGGTTGCAGAAAATTGTAACGAGGATTCCAGCAGATAATGTGATGGCTCCCGCGCTCAACGGAATCAGCCATGCGCTGCGGCACAGTCGGCGATAATTTCCTGCACCAAGGTTCTGACCGGAAAATACCGTCATTGTTGAGGAGAGCGATGCAATGGCAAGGTTGGCAAGGCTGGTGACTTTTCCGGCCACCGAGCAGCCTGCAACAAAAGTCGAACCCTGAAGATTGAACAGAATCTGCAAAATCAGGTGTCCGGTGGAATAGAGTGCCGTGTTCATTCCAAGTGGGAGGCCGATCTGTATCATCTTCCGCAGCGTTTTCCCATCGAATCGATGGGGCAACAGTGGAAATTCCAGCTCCGGTGCATAGCGGCGGATATACCAGATGCTGCACAGCCATGAGAGTGCCAGTGCAATCACGGTCGCCCATGCAGCACCGTAGACACCCATGCCAAACTTCGCTACAAAGAGCAGATCCAGCGCAATGTTGACCACACAGGATACCAGCAGAAGCACCAGAGAAGAATTGCTGTTGCCAAGCCCTCGCAGGATGCCTGCATTGAAATTGTAACCCATGTTGCCAAGAATACCGATGGCAACAATGCGCAGATACTGCACTGCATAAGGCATAGCATCCGGCGGAACCTGCATCAGATTCAAGAGAACCGGCCCCAATACAAGCCCCAACACCGTAAGTGGAATCGCTGCTGCGTAGAGGAAGAACACGGATGCTTTGAGCAGCTTTTTCAGCGCATCCTGATCGGACGCACCGCAAGCCTGCGAAACAAGGATTGAAATGCCAGAACCAATACCGAGAAAGACACACAAAAGAATTTCCAGCGGCTGCGAACTGGTGGAAACCGCTGCCAGTGCAGAGGAATCGCAATAATTGCCGATGACCAGCGTATCTACGGTGCTGTACATCTGCTGAAGGACACTGCCAGCGCAAATCGGCAGAGCAAAGCGCAGGGTGCAGCCGAGGATAGAGCCATGGGTCATATCTGTCTGATGCGCAGGTGTTTTATTCTGTGTCATATCATTTGCTTCATAAAAGAAGAAACTGTGTCCCGCAAAAGGTTGCGGAACACAGCTTCTGTGTTATCCAGATCTCAACTCCGTCAGCAGGATATCATGCAGACCGGAGCTTGCGTCCGCTATGATTTTTACAGAGAGTCGCGGATCGTCTTTGCATTTTCGAGGTCAGCCAGACGCCACTCGATGATGCTGTTGGCATCCAGACCGTTGCAGTCGGCGACCATCTGATCCCACAGGGCATCGAACTCGCTGTCGGAAGAAGCATAGACCATCTTCCAGCTTGCGGTGGTGACCTTATCCTTGATGGCATCGATCATCAGCTGCATATTGTCATCCGGCAGGCTGGTAAAGCTGGATACGTTCTTCAGGGGGCTTTTCTCGCAGTAATCGCTGCCCAGCCACTCCTTCCAGTTCTCGTGGCCAGTGGTCTTCTGCCACTTCTGGAAGTTTTCGCTCTGAGCACTGATCTCATTGACATCGCTCCAGCCCAGCGTAGAAGCGCAGCGGTAGCCGCCCTCTCCATCGCCATACTGGGTCAGGGTACCGTTCATCACGATAAAGGGAGTGTTCCACAGTTCCAGCGTTTCGCCGGTGGACATCTCAAAGCCGGTAAAGTCGTTGTGACCGGAGTTCAGCCACTCCTTTGCACGGTCGGTCAAAGCAGCATTGCCCTTGTCATCACTTGCCCAGTAATCGGCTGGGTCAGCGGTGTTACCACCGCTTTCCCGCCTAAGAACCGTACGTGACAGTTTCCCGTCATACGGCT
>NZ_JBBMEN010000039.1:0-9761 GCF_040096575.1 Faecalibacterium intestinale | reverse complement strand
ATTTTCAGCAGCTCCATCACCTGATCGTTGGTGAGTTCTTCCGGCGCAATCAGAAAACTTTCCAGCATTCCGGCACGGGTACACAGCCGATGCACACGGGCCTTGCGGGTCAGCTCCGGTATCTGGTGTTCCAGAATTTTCTCCCGGTGCTGGTAGTAGCGCAGCTGCTGTTCTGCTTTGGCTTTCTCGCTGCGGAGATAGGCGAGATCGGTTTTCGGTTGGGTCAATGGCATCACGCTCCTTTTCAAAAGTTGGTTGTATTCGACATTTTTATTGGTTCGTGGTACACTACACACAATCAATGTGAATAGAGGTGACTGCGTTGCTTGCGTTATATCTAAGTGTGCTTGATGATCGAAACTTTGAAGAAGATTTTACCGAGGTGTACAATACATACAAACGGCTGGTTTACCATACCGCTTACAAAATCATGGATGATTCGTATCTGGCAGAGGATGTGCTACAAGAGGTATTTTTGTACGTTGCAAAAAATTTTTCTAAAATTCATCGAGAAAACTGTCACGAACTCGCTGCTTATCTCGTTAGTTGTAGTAGAAGCCGTGCATATGATATGCTTCGCAAACAACGAGAAGAATTGCTGGAAGATGTCCCAAACGAACCAGATGCCGCTCCGGTGCCGGATGATGCAGCAGTTAGCACCGATAACATTGAACGTCTAACAGAACTGATTGGCCAAATGAAACCGATGTACCGTGATCCGCTACGCCTTTTGGCAATGGGATATACAAACCGTGAGATTGCAAAATCGCTGGGATTAACGGATGAAGTGGTACGAACACGGCTCTTTCGAGGACGAAAACTATTATGGAAGGAGATGAACAGCCATGAGTGAGCGGACAGACATTTCATTTGATGCGGCTTTGATGATGGCACTTCGTGCAGATGCGCAAAGAGAACTGGATTCGCTTCCAACGCCAAAGCAGTTTGAGGAAATCTACCCAGATACGTCCCAATGGGACGAACGAATGACAGAGGCCTTAAAGAAGAAAAAGCACCACCCAGTGTTGAAACGAGTACTAATTGCGGCATTGACACTCGTAATGCTGACGGTTGGTGCTCTTGCGGTCAGCGCTGATTTCCGCAGGGCAGTCTATACGATGATTCAAAAATTTCTGCCCATTGAGATGTAGCTGACTTATCAGGTGGATGGCGAACCGCTGGAGTGGCTCCCGGATGGATACAGCGACCATTATGTGCCGAACGGCTTTGAAATGGACGATGTGCAGAAATTTGAGCGAGCAGAAAACTTTTTACATGTTTACTCGTCAAAAGAAACAGAGGAAAGCTACACAGTCCGTTGCTCAATTATCCAGCCAGGGCAGCAGTCCCTGTTTGATAATGAGCATACAGTGTACGAAACCGTAAAGGTCGGAGAAGCAGATGGTGTACTTGGAACCAGTACGGATGAACATGGAAAGAATGTTTATACTCTAAGTTGGGAACATCGGGGGATTACACATACCGTTATGGGAAACATTCCATACGATGAGATTATGAAAATTGCGGAAGGTATCCGTTAAGAAAGCTGGACACTTGTGAGAGTTCACAAATGTCTGGCTTTCTTTTTGTCTGAACTTACAAAGATGGAAAATTTGAAAAATTTTCTCCTGAAAATTGAAACGAAGCGAATGCGAATTGCGTTGATTATACAAAGGCTCTTGATGGGAGCAAAAAAACGGAGGTGTATGTCTATGTCGAAAAAGCGTTTGTTGTCCATTGTTGTTTCAGCGGTGATTCTCTTGAGCTTTGCCTGCACCGCAATGGCCGCTGAAAAGTCTGAACGGTATGTAGGCGATAGTACGGTCAACGGATCTATTTACCAAACATACTATCAGGTTGATGCCCAGACTCGAACTGGAGTAAAGAAAATCAGCGTTTCAGGCGTTCTCTATGAAAAGGGGACAATTGGAACATGGCAAAAAGTAAGTAGCTGCTCAAACAGCAGCACGACCTCAACCTGCATGGTGAGCAGTAGCTTTAACACTAAGCCCGGAAAATCTTATAGGCTTGAGTATTCTGCGACCTTTAGCTATTCCGATGGACGGAGCGAAACCATTACCGGAAGTACCAGTAGATAAGTGGAGTTTGTTATATATTTCAGCAAGTTAGAAAGGTGTGAGGTAATTATAAAGGCGAGACCAACGCGAGTTATCCGATACCTAGCTATAGTCGCACTGTGCTTGCTTTTGGGCTTTATGCTTGGAAGAAAAAGCAAATATGAAAAACGAGATTATTTGAAACAATTCAAAATTGGAAAAGCAACATACTCTGAATCGTTGATATATGAGGCTTATGGCGGATTGCAAAATGATGGGATAATGTTAGCGGTATACTACGATGTGGATGCAGCCAAAATTATTCATCAACTCGATTCATGGGAGAAAATTAATGATTCTCCAACCATATCTTCTATATTAAAAAATGTGTCGTCATATTTTGGATTAGATTTTGTGATTCCTGAAATTGCAAGTGGAAATTTTTTTCTTTATGATAATAGTCAGCATAAGGAACTACGCTCGGAAGCCGAAATGAATACATTGCTTTTACATTCTGAAGATGTGAATTTTAGTCTCGTTGTCTGGGATGATGAGAAGCACACAATTTATATAGTAGAGTACAGAATTTAAGGAGGTTCGTTATGAAGAGGTTCGTATCATTAATTCTTTCAGTGTGTTTTTTGTTTTCGATAAATACTGTGTCTTATGCTGCTAACATAAGCAGCCGTAAAGCTAGCAATCCTGTTATTCAAAGCATGAATGATAAGTATCATGTTGATTTTTCGGGAATGTCGATAGATGAATTAAATAAGTTTATCGATAAGATGAAAGATGAAGATCAAACACGTGCATCTGGAAATTTGTTAAATAATACACAGCTTGCATGGTTGGCAGCTGCGCAAATTGCACGGGATAAGGGATATGAATGTGCGGCTCTTATGGTTGAATTCTCTGTATATAATATTGACTATTCTGAGAGTGTGACGGATTCTTCGACGCCATTGCTTGACAAGTTAAACACGACAACAGTTTTTAATAATTATAAAAACAAAGTACTTAATAGTGGCTTGAAAGATTTTAGTGGAGGAAGTTGGTCTTTTACAATTCAAAAGTCTGATAATGCAGATTTATTCTATGCATTGCATAGGGTAAGCACCTCTGGAACAGGCTTCATGATTGGTAATTCTATAATGTATTACTTGATTACCGTTCATGACACATTTGATTTTGCATATGACAACAACTATGACGACTTGTTTACTACTACAGTGAACAATTGGGCTTGGTTGTGCCAGCAGACGCATGTGTTGAATCCCATAGAGATAAATCTTAGCACGGCTATTGGATAAAAAATCAGTGGTATTTATTTTTTTGCGAAAGTAAAAGTTGAAATCTAAAATAAGGATGGCTCTAACGTATGAAAAATTTTACGGAGGTGTTTCCAATGCAGAGCAACTGATGTATAAGAAATCTTGTGTATACTCTAAAAGTAAAGAAGGAAAATTAAAATAGCTAGTGAAAAAATATCTCGTAGAATTTTTTTGAAAGCAAGTGGGATTGTGGCTCTTTCTTCAATGGAGCTTAACTCTGGGCTGACTGCTTTTGCAGATAATCAAAGTGATGGAAGCAAATCTCATATCGAGAGATACCATAGATACGATTTTGATACAAAAGAAGAATCTATAGAGGAAATTATAGTTGAAACCAATTCCTTCACGGATGGAGAGACAACTGCAGGCTATTTTCCAAATGGAAAGATTTCGGATATTGATCTATCCGATCTGTATGCGATTATCGGAAGCAATGATATCACTGTTGTTGATAATCCAACGGCAACACCATATTGTAGTACGGTATGCCTACAGATAACGACCAATAATGGAGGGACAAATTATGGTTCTGGATTTATGATTGGGCCTAATGCACTTGCAACAGCAGCACATAATCTATACAGTATAAAGGAAAAAGCCTACGTTAAGTCGGTAAATGTCGCACCTGCTCGATCTGATAATAGTAAACCTTTTGGAAGCGAAAATGTATCGGCAAGTTCGATGATTGTTAGTGATTCTTATCTTGCTGGAACAAGTTCGGAGGATTGGGCGATTATTACGCTCAAGAATAATTTAGGAACGAAAACGGGATGGCTTGGGTTACATTGGCAGTCTAGCAATTATTCATCATCACAGTTGGTGTATGCTTATGGCTATCCGAGCCAAATAAATGGTGCCGATGCGAGATATCGGATGTGTAAATCTTCTGGGTATATTAGAAGTCAGACTTCAAAATATCTCAAGGGCGATTGGGATTTGACAGGTGGCTTTAGTGGTGGTCCTCTTGTAGAATATATTTCTGGAGCTGGGTATGTAGCTATCGGAATCCATAAAGATGGAAGCACAATTGATGGTTCTTCATATCCAACTTCTTATACAGGGGCATTGAGAATAACACAATCGCTTTATACGCTGTTCCTTTCATACAGAGGTTGATAAAATGAAATGCAAACGGAAGATTATGGTTGGCATAGCATTTGTGGCAGTGGTTCTCTGCATTCTATTTCAATCGAATACATTCGGAAGAAAAAAATCGGAACTTATAATTGAAGAAGTTGACCTGAAGAACAATTGTATTTATGCGACTGCAAAAAATCAATTATATGATACGGATGACAATTATATAATTTATGGCGTATCAAACTACTTGAAAGGAAATCTTCAGTTGTCGTATCTTAAAGAAGGCGAAAGCATTCTTGTGATATCAAACGGTAAGGTGTTGCTATCAGATCCGTATCAATTTGATAAAATATACAGTATTCAACTGTTGCAATAGCGTTTCATTTTCTCAATAAATAATATAAGCTATTTACAGCTGCCTCCTCTGTTAAGTGGTGGTGCAGTGCTTATTCTCAATAACGATGCGATTGATGAAAATGATAGACCTTTTTGGAATTTAGAATTTTCTCAATAATCAAGCCCCCAAAATGGCAAACTTGAAATCATCGAGAGATACATAAAATATAGGGTTAAATCGACTTTCGTGTCGAAAAAACAAGTGCTAGAAATAGCAAAATCCATTGAATTTTAGAATGACATTTATAAGAAACCAGTAGATTTGCCTGATATTTGTGATTTCTTTGACCGTTGGGCCATTGATTTTGCACTACATTGATTTTGCACTACTATGAGCAAAGGAAAAACTTAAAATAAGCAAACAACCCGCCATTTGCAGCGACTGCAAGTAGCGGGTTGTTTGGCCTATTTAGAGGTTAGTCTTTCAGTTTGCCATGGTCACAGCCAAGTGAGAGATAATGCTCAATCTCACCACTCAGCACAAGCTGGACGCACTCCAAGGGCTTGTTGTATAGTAGCCAATCAAGTTCAGCTCGCTGTGCCGGGGTATTGCCGTATTCGTCCTCGATGGCAAGGCAGTCAATGGCAATGGCAGAGCCATCAGCGAACTGGGCTTCCGCTCGGTTGGTGTCCATATTATAGTGCCAAGAACGTGCTTTTTGAGAACTATTCTGGTCAAAAATTCGATTTTGTTTCATTTGAATGCCCTCTTTGATGCTTTTATGATTTAGTTTTTTGACGAGATGAGGTCTCTTTTTTCTTTCTCTTGAGTCACCCAACCGCACTATCCTGCATCGCAACTGTTCACGATGCTATCCACATCCGGGCGGTGCATCAGCTTTTGCAGGATGCCGAACTGCTTTTTGGTGCTGGCAGACACCAGATACTGCCACTTTTGCGGCAGGATGGGCAGATCTGCGATGCTCCACTTGGTGTACTTTTCGTCATAGACATTGGGCGGAGCAAGTTCCACCAGATGACCAACGCACCAGCTTACCAGATAGCCGTTCCCTTCAAGGTAGCCATCCTGACGGCTGGTGGCACCGAGGACTTTGGCATAGGACATGGCAACCGATGGTTTTTCTGCCACGATCAATTTTGCGATAAAAATCCCTCCAATCTGTTTTGGATTGCAATATGTAAGGCGGCAAACGCCGCCAATAGAATTATTCTTCTGCGTTATCCTCCTCGCCGGTCTCCTCCGGCTCATCCTCCACAGGGATTTCAAAGTCGCCCTTGTCCTCAGTGTAGTTTGCATCGGGGTCAAGGGCTTCTTTTTCTGCCTGCTTTTTCTGCTTCTGCTTCATAAAGGTGTAAATGCCGCCGCCAGCAACCAAACCGACCAGCGCCAATACGCCTAAAAATGTGGCAGCATACTTCGTAACTTTGTTGCCACCAGTCTGTTCAGAACCGGATACCTCCGCTTCTTCCGCAGCCTTTTTCGCATCCTCTTCGGCCTGTTTGCGCTCCTGCTCTGCCTGCGCCGCCGCTTCTTTTTCGGCGGTGTAGGCATCGGCAGCATCCTCTTCCATCAGAGCCAAAAGGTCTGCTTCGTCCACCAGATTCATAAAGTGGACGGTCTGCTGCCCCTTGGCGTTGCGGTCAATCACCAGATAGAAAGTCGCACCCGACTTCGACACCAGTGTAATGAACTGCTGTCCGCTGCCATCCGAGTAACTTGTGTGGTAATCGTCCACCAGCGTCAGATTGCCCTCCGGGGTCAGAGCACCGGTTTCCTCATCGGTCACGGTGACTACATCTTCTTCATCGGTGGTAGAAGTCAGGACAGGCTGTTCCACTTCCTCCGTAGGCTCACCGCCATAGGCAAAAGCAGGAGCCGCCATACCAGCGCACAGTGCCACCGACAACATCAGGGCACAGAACTTATTCATCATCTTCATTGGAATCGTCCTCCTTATTAAAGGTAGCACCGACCGCGGACAGCGCAGCCGGGGTCGGGGTGGAAGTTGCAGACTGGCGCAGCAGGGCGGCAAGCTGTTCCGGCGTGACCTTGGCGGTGCGCACCATCTCGTTGACCTCGGCAGCTTCTGCTTCCTGAATCCTCCGTTCAAGGCTTTCAATGCGAGTGTTGATCTTAATGCGACGCTCCCTTTCCTTTTCCAGAGAAGCGCGCAGCTTATCGAGTTTTTCGCTCATTTCTTCCTCCAATCATTTTGAGAGCCGCCCAAAACCGGACAAATATTTCTGCCAGTAGGACGAATGAATATTGGCATACTTTATGGGGTCGCCGGCGGACACCATCATGCCGTTTCCAAGGTAGATGCCCACATGACTTTTCCCCGGCGTATCATACGTTCCCTCGAAGAAAACAAGGTCTCCGGGCTTTGCTTCGGCTTCAGAAATATGCTGGCTCTTGTTCCACAGACCGTTGGCGGTGGTGCGCCCTACATTGTAGCCGTTCTGGTTGTACACCCAGCAGACGTAGCCGCTGCAATCGAACCCGGTTTCCGGGGTGGAGCCGCCCCACACATAGGGCGTGCCCACATACTTTTGAGCTTCCTTGTAGATGGCCGCAAATTCCTCGTCCGTCAGGGCTTCTGCCGGAACCTGATAGTCGATGCCCGGTGTGCCGGAGCCATCGGAGCCACCGGGCGGCAAGCCTCCATTAAAAAGATAAGGTCTGCCGCCCAAGGTGTCCTGAAAGATCTCATACCGTTTCCACTGGTCGTTGTCCAGTTCCTCTCGGATGACGACTTCCAGCCCTTTGTTCACCAATTTGGTGTGGAAGATGCGGTACTCGTAGGGCACCTGCGTGGGAACCGGGATTCCTGCCGGGCTGATGACCCAGACCGTCTTATACCGTATCTGCACCTCCACCCATGTGGTCAGCTTGTACTGCTTTTTGAAAGTCTCCTTCAACTTGCCCTGCACCTCCGACCGGGTGTAATCGTCATAGAGAGTCGTGAGAAAAGAGGTCAACTGCCATGGGTCATGCTCGATGGGGTCAAGGTGATACTGGTACTCGTTGTAGCCGGGGTGGTCGGTGGGGGTGCGCTTGATCTTTTTGTCCAGCTCCTTTTCCAGCTTCTTGTAGTCGGTTTCGGCTCCCCGAATGTCCCGGTCCTCTGCGGTGTAAATGGTCTGCCCGGATACCTGCGTGGTGCCGGAGAACAGAATGGAACAGGACGAAAACGCTGACATGACCAGCAGCAGGAGCAAAAGAAAAACGCCCACGATCAAAAGAACGTGCGCGTTGCTTTTTGCAAAATTGGCAATGCCGTTGGCTGCGGTGCTGACCACCGATTTTCCTTTGTCAATGACCCGCTCCATGCCGGACTTCGCAGCAGTGGTGCCATTGGATACCGCCTTGCCGCCTGCGGTCTGTGCAGCGGTGCCGCCCGACCGGGTTGCGGCACGGTAGCTTTTCTGAATATCCTGTTTCTGCCACCACCGGGAGCACCAGTTGGAGTTGCCCTCACTGCTGGTTGCTTCTGCACTTTGAGCCTTGTCTGACCCGAACGCAGAAGATTTTGCAGTAGGCGTGTTTTTCTTTGCTTGCAGCTTGGCTTTCTTTTTCAGCTTCCTTGCATAACGATTCTTTGAGAAATCGCTGACTGCTTCTTCGGACTTCACGCCTTCATTGAGAGCCTGTGTGCCCACATTGTCGTCCTCGTACTGGTCAACCTCCCGATGTGCCGCAGACCGGGCGGCAGCGGCGGCATACATAGCACGTTTCTGCTGCTTTGTCATGCGGGATGCTTCATCCGGGGTGATCTCGGCTTTGCCAAAACGCAGGTGCTGCGCCCTTTCAGCAGCCTTATCTGCATCGGTTTTCAGCTTTTTCTTTCTGGGCACCGACTGCTCCACCTTGGGTTTCTTCGGGGGAGAACGGGTCTTTTTTGCGGACGATTCCTCTTTGATGATCAGTTTCGGTTCACTCATTTCTGTGCGCCCTCCGAGATCTCGTTGAGCTTGGTCGTGAGGATGCGGTAGAGTTCAAGGTCTTTCGGGAAGTGGTCAACAAAGGGCAGGATCACGTTACCGAAAAACAGCAGCCCTTCACCTTCGCCGGAGTGGGTAACGTAGGAAAGCTGATGCGGGCTGATATTGAGCTGCTTTGCGAGGATTTGCCGATCACCGTTCGCCTGATTGAGCATATAAACGAAGTCCGAATTCTCAAAAATATTTGATACTTCGGGACTTGCCAGCAGATCTTTGACGTTCTGCGTTAGGGCTGTCGGGATGCCGCCCCACTTACGAAAACGCTTCCAAATTTCAACGCTGTACGCCGCAGTCTGTTCCTCTTTCAGCAAAAGGTGGAACTCGTCTGCATAGTACCGGGTGGATTTTCCGGCACTGCGGTTGGCTGTCACACGCCCCCACACGGCATCCTGCACGATGAGCATACCCAGCTTTTTGAGCTGCTTGCCCAGCTGCTTGATGTCAAAGCAGACGATGCGGTTATTGATATCTACGTTGGTGTGGTGATTGAAAATGTTCAAACTGCCCTTGACGTAGATTTCCAGCGCAGCCGCCACATGGCGGGCTTCCGGTTCGTCTTGCGTCAACAGTGCATTGTAGAGGTCTTCCAGCAGCGGCATATTTTCCGGGATGGGGTTCTCGAAATACTTGCGGTAGACCACATGGACGCAGCGGTCAATGACCGTCTTTTCCACCGGCTGCAAGCCCTCTTTGCCGCCGACCACCAGTTCGCACAGGGACAGCACAAAGTCGGCTTTCAAAGCCAACGGGTTGTCCTCCTCCGAGTAGTTGCTGTTGATGTCCATAGGGTTGATATACTGGGTACTGGCAGGGCTGATGTGGATGACCTGCCCATGCAGACGCTCCACCAGCGGAGCGTAATCGGCTGGGTCAGCGGTGTTACCACCGCTTTCCCGCCTAAGAACCGTACGTGACAGTTTCCCGTCATACGGCT
>NZ_JBBMEN010000038.1:0-10071 GCF_040096575.1 Faecalibacterium intestinale | reverse complement strand
GTAAAGAACACGGAAATGAAAAAAGGAGCGAATGCACTTATGAAAAGCAAGATTATTGGTGTCTGCCCGAACTGTGGTAAGCCTGTCGTGGAGCGTGAAAAAGGCTGGTTCTGCGAGAACCGGGAGTGCCGTTTTGTCCTGTGGAAGGACAATGCGTTCTTCAAGCGTCTGGGCAAGCGGCTGGACGCTCATGTGGCGGACAAGCTGCTGCGGGATGGTCGTGTCCGCTTGAAGGACTGCAAGAGTGCCAAGGGCAAGACCTACAATGCCACCGTGCTGCTGTCCTGTGAAGCCGATGGCCGCAGCAAGTTTTCTCTGGAATTTGAAGGTGGGTGCTGATGGAGCAGAAAAAAGAAGCGGTCTACCTTATCAACGATGAACGCTATCTCCACCTCCGGGAAAACGGTGCAGGCGTCGGCTTTGCCACCTACAACAAGGTAACTGGTGAGCCGCTGGAAAGCGGGCAGATCTCGGAAAAGAACCTGCCGCCCGATGGCAGGAACGCCATTTCTGCCGCCCGGAACTGGTATCTGTTTGAACTTTCGGACGATGACCGCAAGGTCATCCAACAGGAAAGCGTAAAGATCCTCGAAAACATCCCGCAAGCTGGTATCGGCAGACGGCGCATCTGGGAGCCGGAAACGCTGCCGAAGGATATTCGTCTCATCAACAGCCACTATGATGACCTCTATCGCATTCCAGATGGCGGCGTGATTCAGGTGGATTACCCGGATGGGCGCAGTTTTACGGCACGGGTGGAGCATCTGGATGATTACCACTTTGACGTGGGCGGTTTGGGCAATGTGTTCCACATCTGCCAGTTTGCCGAGGTCATGGAGCGGAACCATGCCGACTTCTACCCGGAGATTCAGACACAGGACGAGCAGGCGGCGTGGGAACTGGGCGGCAAAGGCTACCTTGCAATCCAGTCCTGTGAGGATGGATGGGATTACACCCTCTACCACAGCGATTATTCTGTGATGGACGGTGGGCAGCTGGATGCCCCGGAACTGACCATTCAGGAAGCCCGTGAGCAGATTCTGGAAGCACACCACATGGAAAAGGGCCGGCGGCTACTGCAGGACTACGATGCAGTCATGGATAAAGTTGCGGAAGCCGAGGAACTGAGTGCAGACCATCGCCCTTCCACACTGGAAAAGCTGGCAGAACTGGCAAGTGATACGTCTGCGCCAAAATCCTCTGCACGTTCTGCACCGGAACTGTGAGGTGGACGATGCAGCAAAAATGGAACCAGAATTTTGACGGTGAACCCATGACAGACATCCCGCAGAAGTTTCTGAACGCAGGGTGCGATGTTTATATGGTGATGCAGTTGCGACATGACGAAAAAATCCTCGATGAAAGATTTGCTTCCATGCGGGAACTGCATCGTCGTGGCAAAACGCCAGACCCGGAGCATTATGAGGTCACCTACTATGCTGATTTGCCCGCCATGTGGCAGGATGTGCCGAACAACGAGATTTTGGAAGAACTATTTCAGATGTTCAACCTCTCCCGTCCGCAAGATTTTGAGGGACACAGTCTGTCGGTTAGCGATGTGATCGCACTCAAACGCAATGGCGAGGTGTCTGTGCATTATGTGGACAGCATCGGCTTCAAAGATTTACAGGGGTTTCTGGATACAAAGCCGGAGCACTCTTCTGTTCTGCAAATGCTCAAGGAGAAGTGCGATGCCCCGGAGTGCAATCCTACCGTCTGCCGGAAAGCGAGGGATGGACATGAACTTTGACCATGAAGAACTGATGCTGATGATGCTCTACAACACCGGCACCCGGCTGGGGCTTATCCATGAACTGCGGCTCATGCAGTGCTACCTGATGCCCGATGAGACCGCCCTGCGGGAGTTGTCGGAAGGTGTTATCGAGAAGCTGAAACTGCTGACCGATGCCGAGTTTGCCGAGTTGGAATTTCCGCTCGACTGACTTTTGCCGCCTGCGGGCGGCATACATATTCTCTTTTACAATGCCATTTGGTGTGGTATACTGAACTCGACAACTCGGAATTTTCTCAGGAGGCTATAAAAATATGATTGGAAGAATTTATCATGTTGGATTGACCGTTTCTGACTTGGATCGCTCGGTTGCTTTCTACAGAGACATCCTTGGACTTGCGTTTCAAGGAGAGATTTTTATGGAAGGCAAAGAAACCGATAAAATGTTTCGCAAGTCGAATTGCAAAGCAAGGGTCGCTTATTTGAACGGTTCTAAGGCTATTGAAACGCCACCGGTCGAGCTGATTCAGTTCGTAGATAGCGAGATCCATAAAGAACAATCAGATTTGTTTACGACATCCATCTCGGAAGTATGTTTCTATACGGATGACATTGATTCTGTCTATAAAACCCTTATCGAAAACCATGTTGAGTGCTTATCTGAACCGCAGTATTTCGACTTTAGAGCAAATGGATTTGGGGAGAGCCGAGCTTTTTATTTCAGAGACCCGGATGGCATTATCCTTGAAATGATGCAAACTCTTTGATAAGAAATCATAGGTATAGGAAATTGCCAACTTCCTGTTTAAGAGGATCAGCCGATGGATAAAACATTTCAGAAATTATTACAGACTGACATTGATCTTTCATCCTTAGGCGTAGAACGCCGTACAGATAACGAACCGTATTTTTGCACACCAAAGGGTGCGTCTGTATTTGGTTGGACCGGTGTGGATGGAATCCACTTCTGTTTTGTTCGTGGCTTTGGCGGTATGGTTTTTGCTGTCAGCCCGGCGAACACATTTCCAAACTATGTTCATCCGTTGGCAAAAAATTTCGCTGATTTTCTGCGGCTACTGCTTGCCTGCGGCGATGTGGCAGCATTGGAGCAGGCATGGATGTGGGATAAGGCACAATTTGAAACCTTCTTACAGGACAACCCTCCCACGCAGGAGCAGCAGGAAACCCTTGCGCTTGTCGCTACGAAATTAAAGCTGATGCCAATGGAGCGGCCATGGGCATATATCAAAGAGCTTCAGGCATCTTTTGATTACAGCAAAATCAAGTACACCAAAGAATATTACGATGTTGTGGACCAGAACGCAAAACCAGCTATCCCGGAGTGGAAAGTCTACTTTGAGGGAAACTTCTGGGGACATTCGGGAAAAGAACGTGCCGGAACAGAAGTCCCCTTGAATCAGCAATTTGAATGGGCCGGGCATCATTGGATCATTCCTGCGGCGTATTCGTGCAGCAAGGGGTTCGTTGTGGACTTTTGTATGCGTACCCCGGAGGAAGACATTCGCAAGTTCATGACTAAATGGGATTTACACCCCGAAAACGACTCTTGTGAATACTTCACGCAGGAGCAGCAACTGCAAATAGATTTAGAAAATCCACTTTGTCTTGACTTTATTCCTCGTTTGGAATTGAACGGGAAAACAATGCTGACCTCCCACGGTTGCTCGGTGGTCTTTAATCCATGTTTGCCAGACGGGATGATCAATGAAGCGGAAGCAAAGTGGGCATTGGAACACTATGATTTGGATACATCCTATGGGTGGATGATTTTTCGGGCGGCATTTCCGTGGACAAGCAAACGCCGTCCCGAAATAAAATCCCTCTCCCTTACGATGGAGCAACGGCCATGCCGTGTGCCGGGACCACATTTCCAGACACACGCTCCCGGTGATTCGTTTTCTTTCCTCCATCCGGTCAGCGGAACAAACTATACATTGACCGTGCAGGAAATAGAGCAACAAACAATTCCTCAAAAGTGTTTCGGTTCTGACCGCTGGGTTTATCCGACACATTTTACCGTCATACGTTATACGCTTTTCCCTGAATCGGAGGAAGATATCTCGATTTGTGATTGCTGCGATGGAGATAAGCCTATGGAAATTGCTGTGGAGGGAGACTCCTTCACGCCGGAAACCTAAAATAATGCTTGCGTAGGCATTATCGGTGGAGCTGACGGACCAACAGTGATTATGACTGGAGAAAAATCACAAGGCAGGCTTTATGCTGCTTGCTCAGCACTGCACTTTGAGCCGGTTCGGGATGATGTAGAGTGGTGCACAATGTTCAGTATTAAGAATTTTGATGAAACGACGATCAACCTTATATAACAGGAATACGATGACGACTTTCAGTTTGTCGATGGTTGTCAACTGGGATAATGTCATAGGGCATTGTTCCGAAATTTTTTCATAACCCGCAAAAAGTGGGCTTGATAGAATGCTTCCATTCATGCTATAAACTACCATAGATTCCATAAGCGAGTGACCTGAAAAGGCCGCTCGCTTTTTTGTTTACAACGAGATTGAAGGGAGGAACGCTATGCCAAGCAAAACCGAAGAATATCTCGCCCTTGCCCAGCGCACGGCGAATGGTCTGACCCGGTACTGGGAAAGCTGGACGGACTATTTGACCACTGCATCCCGGCTGTACAAGTACCCCTTTGCAGACCAGCTCATGATCTACGCCCAGCGGCCTGATGCCACTGCCTGCGCCAGCTTCGACATCTGGAACAATCGCATGAACCGCTATGTCCGGCGCGGCTCCAAGGGCATCGCACTGTTAGACCAGTCCAGCAGTGTGCCGCGTCTGCACTATGTCTTTGATGTGAGCGACACCGGGGTGCGCCGCAATTCCCGTGACCCGGAGGTGTGGCAGCTCGGCCCCGATCTGATGCAGCCTGTGTCGGAAATGATTGCCAGAGAGTACGGCGTTTACCATGAAAGGCTCAGCCAGCAGATTTCTGACCTGACGGGCAAGCTGGTGGATTCCTATTGGGACAACAACAGCGGCGACATTCTCGACATCGTTGACGGTTCGTTCCTGATAGATTATGATGAAGCCGGACAGGAGTTCCAGTTCAAATCTGCCGCCGCAATCAGCATCCTGTATACGGTTCTGGAACGCTGCGGCCTTGAGCCGGACGGTCATTTTGACCGTGACGATTTTCAGGCCATCTTCTCTTTTTCCACGCCTGCCGCCGTGTATGCGCTGGGCACCGCAGTCAGCGAATGCAGCCGGGATGTGCTGCGCAACATCGAACGAACCGTAAAAACGACAATCCGCCGCCGCAATGTAGAAAGGAGCCAGTATGAATATGAACAGCAGGAACGTGACCTACTCGACCGTCGGGGACTACCAGCTCCCGAACCTGACCCTGCCCCAGCAGGAGAAAGCACTGGGCAAATACGGCAGACTGCGCCGGACTTACCTGATGAAGCATCGCCCGGTGCTGTACAATTCGATGCTCCTGTCGGGGACTCTGCATCCGCACCTGTTGGAAGTGGAACAGACGGCAGAGAGCCGGATGCAGCAGACCATGCAGGAACTGCTGAAGCAGAACCCGGCTCCGAACAAAGAGCGGCATCAGATGGAGTGGGTGCAGCACATGAACAGCCTGAAAGCACAGGCCGAGGAACTGGTGATGAACGAGCTGATTTACAGCTAAGTTTCTTCGATGTGGCTATTCCCACCGAAGCCGAACAAATTGAATCCATCGACCAAGCGGAGAGCGAAAAATCGCCCTCCGCTTTTGTTTTGTCTCAGGCCGAGATTGAAAATGCGCTGCGGAGAGGTTCCAATTTTGAAGATAGCAAACTTCGGATATGGCAAATTTATCAGATGCAACCTGACCGAAAGCTCCGGGCAAAAGCTCTCGCCAAAGAATACGCACCATACGGCCCCGGTGGTTCCTCGCACACTTATCTGGACGGAAGCAGTGGTTGGCTTGACCATGACAGCAAGGGGCTGACGTTTGAGCATTATCCCGACCATCGGAAAACGCTCCTCCGCTGGGATCGGGTTGAAAAGTATATCGACCTGATGATTCAGTCTGACCGCTACCTGTCGGACAAAGAAAGAAGAGCCAGCGACTTTCCCCTTGAACTGAACGCCGCCAGTGCAGCCGAATACACTGCATTAAAGGCGCAGCACCCGGATACTCTGGTTGGATTTGAAGCTGGCGGCAATTTTATGTTCTATGGAGAAGATGCTGCCAAGGTCGCAAAAGTTCTCAACAGTGCTTTGTTTACGAGAGAAACAGCACTGGGCGAAGTTCAGGTCACAGGCTTTCCACCTAGCTTATGGGCAAGAAAGTCAAAAGAATTGTGGTCTGCGGGCAACGATGTTTACCTTGCCGGATTGAACGAAGATGGGACTCATCACCAGACTAAACATCTGCACAAAGAGGACTATCTGCCCATCGGCTCCATCATCAATATGGATGGCCGGAAATTTCGGATTGACGGAGTGGATTTTGATAAGGGCAAGGTTTCCTTGCAGGATATGGCACTGGCCGACCTGCGGATGCCAATTTTTCGGGAAGAACCGCTATCTGTTGTCCGGGAATTGTACGAACAGCAGGACGAGGCCCTTGACGCTGCTCCCGAAAAGGCCGTTGATTATAAGGTCGGGGACGATGTTATCGTTGACCTTCCTACCCGAACCATCGAAGGCAAAATCGGCTATGTAGGCGAAACGGATGTGCGCATCGACACCAGTGCGCAGGGCTATTCGTGGAGCAACGAGGTGCTGAACAAACAGCAGTTCGAGGACAGTCTGCGACGGGATGAGCCTACGTCTGATGAATCACTGGACAAGCTGCCTATCTCTGGGGAGGTCAACGGCGAATGGAAGACCTTCCCGGATGCCGCTGCCTTGGATGAAGCCCTGAATGCCGAACCTGCGCCGGAGCCTGCCGGGAACTTCCACATCACGGACGACCATCTGGGCGAGGGCGGTGCAAAACAGAAATACGCCCGGAACATTGCAGCTATCCGCACTTTGTTCCAGTTGGAGCAGGAAAACCGTGGAGCCACCGCCGAGGAACAGCAGATTCTTTCGCAGTATGTCGGCTGGGGCGGTCTGCCAGACGCTTTTGATGATAAAAAAGATAGCTGGGCAAAGGAGTATACCGAACTGAAAGGGCTGCTCTCCGAGGAAGAATATGTTGCCGCCCGTGCCAGCACCCTGAACGCACACTATACTTCTCCAGTGGTGATTCACTCTATTTATGATACCGTGGAGCGTATGGGATTCCGCAGCGGCAATATTTTGGAGCCGAGCATGGGCGTGGGCAACTTCTTTGGAATGCTGCCGGACACCATGCAGGACAGCCGCCTGTACGGTGTAGAACTGGACAGCATCACAGGCCGCATTGCGCAAAAGCTCTACCCGGAAGCCAGCATTAAAGTTGCCGGATTTGAAACCACCGACCGCCGCGATTTCTATGACCTTGCCGTGGGTAATGTTCCTTTTGGCCAGTACCGGGTAAACGACAAGGCGTACAACAAATTCGGTTTCAGTATCCACAACTATTTCTTCGCCAAGGCCATCGACCAAGTGCGACCGGGCGGCATCGTGGCCTTCGTCACCAGCCGCTACACGCTGGACAGCAAGGATTCTTCTGCCCGAAAGCACATTGCCGAACGTGCTGATCTGCTGGGTGCTATCCGGCTACCGAATACTGCGTTCAAGGCAAATGCAGGAACAGAGGTCGTCAGCGACATTATCTTCCTGCAAAAACGTGACCGCCCCATCGACCATGAGCCGGACTGGATACAGCTCGGCAAAACGGAAGATGGCTTTACCATCAACAGCTATTTTGTAGACCACCCGGAGATGGTGCTGGGCGAACTGACCACCGAAAGCACCCAGTATGGCCGTGAGGAATGCACCGTGCGCCCCATTGAGGGTGCAGTGCTGGCAGACCAGCTTGCCGAAGCTATCCAGCATATTGAGGGACTGTACACGGAAGTTGAGGTCGAAACACCAGATATTGCGGATGCAGAAAATGAGCGACACATTCTCCCTGCTGACCCGGATGTGAAGAACTTCTCCTACACCGTGGTTGACGGTGAAGTGTATTACCGCGAAAATTCTGTTATGACACAGGTGGAGCTTTCCGACACCGCCAAAAGCCGTGTGACCGGGATGGTGGAGCTGCGGCAAATCGTCAATGAGTTGATTGACCAGCAGCTAAACGACTACCCGGATGCCGACATTCAGGCTACGCAGGAAAAGCTGAATGCCGCCTACGATGCCTTTTCTGCAAAATACGGCTTGCTGAATGACCGCAAAAACGGCAGATTATTTGAGCAGGATTCTTCTTACTATCTGCTGTGTTCTCTGGAAAATCTGGACGATCAGGGGCAGCTCAAAAGCAAGGCGGCGATGTTCACCAAACGCACCATTCGCCCGGAACGTACTGTCACCAGCGTGGACACTCCCACGGAAGCGCTTGCAATTTCCATCGGAGAGCGTGGCCGGGTGGATTTGCCCTATATGGCAGAGCTGCTCGGCACTCCCGGCGACTATGAGCGAATCACCAGCGAACTATCCGGCGTGATCTTCAAAGATCCTGCCGCCGACCCTACCGACCCCGAAGCGGGCTGGCAGATGGCAGACGAGTACCTGTCTGGCGATGTTCGGGCAAAGCTGCGGATGGCGCAGTTTGCGGCAGAGACCAACCCGGAATTTGCCGTCAATGTGGATGCACTGACCAAGGCGCAGCCCAGAGAACTGGAAGCATCTGAAATTGATGTACGGCTGGGTGCTACTTGGCTGGACCCGGACATTATCCAGAAGTTTATGACCGAGACGTTCCAGATCCCCTACTATCTGCGCCATGCAGTCAAGGTGAGATATTCTCCCTATACTGCAGAATGGCGTGTGGAGGGCAAAACTGCCACCGGGCGGGGCGATATTATCTCCTCCGAGACCTACGGCACCAGCAGAGCCAACGCCTACAAGATTCTGGAAGAAACTCTGAACCTGAAAGATGTCCGCATCTACGACACCATCGAGGATGCCGAGGGCAAGCCAAAACGTGTGCTGAACAAGCGAGAGACCATGCTGGCGCAGCAAAAGCAACAGGTCATCAAGGATGCTTTCGCCAACTGGGTCTGGCAGGACCCCCAGCGGCGCATTGCGCTGGTGAAGCAGTACAACGAGCTGTTCAACTCTACTCGTCCCCGTGAATACGATGGAAGCCACATCAAATTCGTGGGCATGAACCCGGAGATCACCCTCCGGGAACACCAGCGCAATGCCATTGCCCATGTACTTTATGGCGGTAATACGTTGCTTGCACACGAAGTTGGTGCAGGCAAGACCTACGAAATGGCGGCATCCGCTATGGAAGCAAAACGCCTTGGTTTGTGCCAGAAAAGCCTTTTCGTAGTGCCAAACCATCTGACGGAGCAATGGGCTTCGGAGTTCCTGAACCTCTACCCCAACGCCAAACTTTTGGTGGCACGGCGCAAGGACTTTGAGACCGCCAACCGCAAAAAATTCTGCGCCCGCATCGCCACCGGCGACTACGATGCCGTCATCATCGGGCATTCGCAGTTTGAGCGCATTCCGCTGTCCTTTGAACGGCAGGAGCGCATTATTCAAGAGCAAATCGACGAGACCCTAGCCGCCATCAACGAACTGAAAGCCCATGCAGGCGAGAATTTCAGCATCAAACAGATGGAAAAGACCCGGAAAACGCTGGAAACTAAGCTGGAAAAATTGCGCTCCGATGAGCGCAAAGACGATGTGATTACCTTTGAGCAACTGGGCGTTGACAGGCTCTTTGTGGACGAGTCACATTTCTACAAGAACCTCTTTTTGACCACAAAAATGCGGAATGTCGCAGGATTATCCACCAGCGAGGCGCAGAAATCTTCCGATATGTTCGGCAAGTGCCGCTATTTGGATGAGATCACCGGCGGGCGCGGCGTGGTGTTCGCCACGGGAACGCCCGTGAGCAATTCCATGACCGAGTTGTACACGGTCATGCGCTACCTCCAGTACAGCACCTTGCAGCAGAAAAAGCTGACCCACTTCGACTGCTGGGCATCCACCTTTGGTGAGACCACCACCGCCATCGAGCTTGCCCCCGAAGGTACAGGCTATCGGGCGAGAACGAGATTTGCCAAGTTCTTCAACCTCCCGGAACTGATGTCCATGTTCAAGGAGGTTGCGGACATTAAAACCTCTGACCAGCTTCATTTGCCGGTTCCCGAAGCGAAGTTTGAAACGGTGGTGGCAAAGCCGTCCGAAATTCAAAAGGAAATGGTGCAGGAACTGAGCAAACGTGCCGCAGATATCCACTCCGG
>NZ_JBBMEN010000037.1:0-10771 GCF_040096575.1 Faecalibacterium intestinale | reverse complement strand
CGCAGCCCCAACAGCTCCTCCCTGTTTCTGCCGCTGGCAGCGGTCGTCGCTGTTGCTGTTCGAATCCACCCTTGCGTTCCTTTTATACGGCAGATAAAACAGAAACTCCAGTACCCGGTTCGGATACTGGAGTTCTTGGTGGGCGCGGGTGGATTGCGCGAGCCGCGCTGCTAAAAACAGCCCACTGGGCTGTTTTTGTGCTGTCTTCTGCGACAGCGCCGCAGCTGTTCGAATCCACCCGCTCTATGAGTCTAGCCTTATTACAAAACAAAAACCTCAGCGTATTTGCATACGTTGAGGTTTTTTGGTGGGCGCGGGTGGATTCGAACCACCGAAGCTGAAAGCAGCAGATTTACAGTCTGTCCCCATTGGCCACTCGGGAACACGCCCATATTCATTTGTTGCACATCCGTATGCCGGACGACTTGTTTATTTTAGCATGAGAAGGGGGATTTGTCAACTGTCTTTTTTACTTTTTTTCAGTAAATTCAAACAGCATCCGACAAAGGCAGGAAAGGATGCGATGACAGGTGGTTTTTACGGGAACAGGGCGCTGCTTTGGTGCAACTGCCGAAAAGAAAAGGCAAAAATTATATAAATCACATAATTTGTTGCACTATAGTTGCAAGAAAGGTGGAAAGGTGCTATCATAGCACTGTATCACCGTGAAATGCGGCGGTGGGAAAGTAAACGACAGCTGAAAAAGAAAGGCACGGCGTAAGCTATGACGATACAGGAATGCTATAAAAAAATGGGTGCGGACTATCAGGAGGTGCTGGGGCGGCTGTATAGCGAGGCCATGATCTGCAAATTTGTGCGGATGTTTTTGCAGGACGACAGCTTTCAGATTTTGGAGGAAGCACTGCGCAGGGGAGATGTAAAAGAGGCGTTCCGCGGGGCGCATACCCTCAAGGGCGTCTGCCAGAATCTGGGCTTCTCCAACCTATACGCGCCCACCTATACCCTGACCGAGACTCTGCGTGCAGGACAGCTGGAGGGTACACAGGAGCAGTTTGCAAAGGTGGCAGAGCAGTACAAGCGCACGGTGAACGCTATCCGCGCGCTGGACTGAAAAAATGTGATGCCGGGCAGCTTTCGGGTTGCCCGGCGTTGTTCTTTTACGGGATGCGCCTGAAAGTACAGAACCGCCCCTTGTACTGCCGCGCAGTTTGCGGTATGATAGACAAAAAGAGGGAAGGAGACCCTATTATGTCTAAACATATCCTTGTCTGCCTGCCCATCAGTGCAGAGCAGAGAGCCCGCATTGAGACGGTGCAGGGCTTTGAATACCGTTTTACCACCCCGGACACCGCCACGGCAGAGGATGCTTTGTGGGCCGATGCCGTGCTGGGCAACCTGCCGGTGCCGCTGATCCGGCAAAACGATCATCTGGAGTGGTTCCAGTCCAACGCAGCCGGCCCTAATAACTATCTGGAGCCGGGGGTGCTGCCGGAGGGCTGCATCGTGACCAACGCCACCGGCGCTTACGGGCTGGCCATCAGTGAGTGTATGCTGGCGCTGTGGCTCAGCCTGCTCAAGGAGCTGCCCACCTACCGGGATAACCAGCGGGAGCACCGCTGGGCGCCCACCGGCCACTCTGTGGGCAGCATCGCGGGCAGCCGGGTGCTGTGCGTGGGCATGGGCGATATCGGCTCTAACTTTGCCCGGCGGGCTCATGCGCTGGGAGCCGAGGTGGTGGGCGTGCGCCGCACCGTGCACCCGGACACCCCCTGCCCGGACTACTGCACCCGTGTGGTGGCGCAGAGCGAACTGGACGCAGAGCTGCCGCAGGCCGACCTTGTGGCGCTGAGCCTGCCTGACACGCCGGAGACACGGCATCTGTTCAACGCCGGGCGGATGGCGCTCTGCAAGCCCGGTGCCATCCTGCTCAATGTGGGACGGGGCACTGCCGTGGACGGCGAGGCACTGGCAGCTGCCGTGCACAGCGGGCAGCTCTCCGGTGCAGGGCTGGACGTGACGGACCCCGAGCCGCTGCCGCCGGAGCATCCCTTGTGGGCAGAGCCCAACGTGATCATCACGCCCCATGTCACCGGCGGCTTCAGCCTGCCCAAGACACTGGACAACATCGTGGATATCTTTGCGCACAACCTCAGGCGCTATGCCGCCGGTCAGCCGCTGGATAACCAGATGGACCGCCGCACCCAGTACGCCAGCGGCGTACGGCTGCAAAGCACACTGTAAAAAACAAAAACTGCCGCACAACTGTGCGGCAGTTTTTGTTTCTGTGGTTTACAGCATCACTGCGCCTGCGCAAGGCAGGCGTCCATGGCGGTAAAGATGGCCTCGCTGGTCAGGGTAGCACCGGTAATAGCGTCTGCACCAGCGGTGGAGCCGGTCTGTGTCAGCTGCGCAGCCAGTGTCTCAGCGGCTTTGCCGCCCAGCTCCGGGGTCTCGGCAGAAGCGTCCACCTGCACGGCGGTCACCTTGCCGCCGGTCACGGTGACTGTGACAGTCACCTCGCCCATGCAGCCCTGTGCAGCAGAGGTGTAGCTGCCGTCGGTCAGGGGAGCGGCGTTGTCGGCAGCGGGTACGGTGCCGGTGTTGTGGATATACAGGTTCAGCACAATGCCCATCAGCACGGTGGCCACCAGCATGAGCAGGATATTACGGGTCATTTTTGCGGTCATGGTATGGTATCTTCTCCTTGCGGGTGATTATTTTGCGGGCTTGAAGCTGTCACGCAGGGTGACCACACGGTTGTACACGCCGGGGTTCTTGCTGTCCGGGGTAAAGAAGCCGGTGCGCACGAACTGGAACTTTTCGCCGGGCTTTGCGTCCTTCAGGCTCTCTTCCAGCTTGCAGCCGGTGCGTACGGTAACGCTTTCCGGGTTCAGGTAGTCCTTGTAATCGCTGCCCTCGGGGATGCCGTTCATGTTGGCTTCGGTGAACAGCTTGTCGTACAGACGCACCTCGGCGTCCACGCAGTGCGCAGCGCTTACCCAGTGGATGGTGCCCTTGACCTTGCGGCCGTCGGCGGGGTTACCGTTGCCGGTTTCAAGGTCGGCGGTGCAGTGGATGGCAGCAATGCTGCCGTCGGCGTTCTTGTCCACGCCGGTGCACTTGACGATATAAGCACCCATCAGACGCACCTCACCGTCCACGGTCAGGCGCTTGAACTTGGGAGGCGGCACCTCGGCAAAGTCCTCGGCGTCGATCCACAGCTCACGGGTAAAGGCGACCTTGCGGGTGGTGGTATCGTTGGCTTCACGGTTGGGGTTGTTGGCTACGTCAAAGTACTCGGTCTTGTCGGCGGGGTAGTTGTCCACCACCAGCTTGACCGGCTCCAGCACGGCAATGCGGCGCTGCGCGGTCAGGTCCAGCTCGCTGCGGATGCAGGCTTCCAGCTGACGCATATCGATCAGGTTGTCAGACTTGGAGATACCGGCCTCCCGCACGAAAGTGAAGATGGAGGTGGGGGTGTAGCCGCGGCGGCGCAGACCGCACAGGGTGGGCATACGGGGATCGTCCCAGCCGTCCACAATGCCCATCTCCACCAGCTCGCGCAGGTAGCGCTTGCTCATGACCGTGTTGGTCATGTTCAGGCGGGCGAACTCGCGCTGCTTGGGGAACTCGGCACCAAAGATGTTCTCAATGACCCAGTTGTACAGCGGGCGATGGTTCTCGAACTCCAGACTGCACATACTGTGGGTGATACCCTCGATGGCGTCCTGAATGGGGTGGGCGAAGTCGTACATGGGGTAGATGCACCACTTGCTGCCCTGACGGTGATGCTCGGCGTACTTGATGCGGTAGATGGCCGGGTCACGCATATTCATGTTGGGGCTTGCCAGATCGATCTTGGCGCGCAGGGTCTTTTCGCCTTCCTTGAACTCACCGGCACGCATCCGGCGGAACAAATCAAGGTTCTCTTCCGGGCTGCGGTCGCGCCACGGGGACGGGCGGGAGGGCTTGCCGGCATCGGAGCCGCGGTACTCGCGCATTTCCTCGCGGGTCAGGTCGTCCACATAGGCTTTACCCTCGGTGATCAGCTTCTCGGCGTACTCATAGCACTTATCAAAGTAATCGCTGCCGTAGAAGATGCCGCCGTTGGGGTCGGCACCCAGCCAGTGCAGATCCTCGATGATGCTGTTGACATACTCCTCGCCTTCGCGGGCGGGGTTGGTGTCGTCCAGACGCAGGTTGAATTTGCCGCCGTACTGGTTGGCAATGGACCAGTTGATATAGATGGCCTTGGCGCTGCCGATGTGCAGATAGCCGTTGGGCTCCGGCGGGAAGCGGGTGTGGATCTGCTGCACCTTGCCCTCGGCAAGGTCGGCATCGATGATATCTGTCAGAAAGTTTTTATCAGCCATATAGGTTCCCCCTGTCAGGGCACACAGCGTGCCCCTTATACTCATAATACTATATAATACACTATTTTGCGTTTTTCTTCAAGTATGGACTTGTGCGGCGGGGGATGGCGCGGTGCTGAAGGAATGTGTTTTCCGTTTACCGCCGGAGCGGCGGGTCCGGCACAAAGATCATGGTGCCCCGGGCAGAAAAAAGCAGCTGCGGCATCATGCAGCTGTACCCCAGCCACAGCACCGCCAGAATGCACAGCACCAGCAGCACCCGGCGCAAAAGCACCGGGTGCCGGGCGGGGGGATGTCGTTTTCTGCGGTCGCGCTGCATAGGCTGTGCCCTCCTTTTTCAAGGCTCTGCCCAGCTTATGCCGCAGCAGAAAGAATTGTGCACCGGCGGGGTTTGTGGTAAGATAACAGGGAAGAACCACGGAGGAACTGCTTATGCTGACCATTACACTGCTGGGCACGGCTGCCACCATGCCGCTGCCGGAGCGCGCCCTGACCGCCGCTGTGGCAGAGTGCGGCGGGCACAGCCTGCTGCTGGACTGCGGCGAGGGCACCCAGACCGCCGCCCGCCGCGCCGGGGTGAACCTGATGCGCGCGGACGCCATCTGCCTGACCCACTACCACGGGGATCATATCTTTGGCCTGCCCGGGCTTTTGCAGACCCTTGGGGCGCAGGGACGCACCCGCCCGCTGGTGCTGCTGGGGCCGGAGGGGCTTTTGGAGGTCTGGCGGGCGGTGTATGCTCTGACCGGGCCACTGCCCTATGCGGTAAAGCCGCTTGTCTGCCGCGCCGGGCAGCCGGTGGCGCTGGAAACGCTTTCGGATGGATGGCCCGCCGGGGCAGCGCTGCTGCCGGTGGCAACAAAGCACCGGGTGCGCAGTCTGGGCTACCGGCTGGAACTGCCCCGGGCGGGCAGGTTCGACCCGAAAAAGGCGCGGGCGCTGGGCGTACCGGTGACCCAGTGGCGGCTTTTGCAGCGGGGACAGGCTGTGCCGCTGGCAGAGCGCATGGTGCAGCCCGCCGAGGTGCTGGGCGCACCCCGCAAGGGGCTGCGGTTCGTCTTTTCCGGCGACAGTGCGCCCTGCCCGGCGCTGGAGCAGGCGGCGCATGGTGCAGACCTGCTGCTTTGCGATGCCACCTACGCTTTGCCGGAGCAGCAGGAGCAGGCCGCGCAGTGGGGGCACAGCACCTTTGGCCAGAGCGCGGCGCTGGCTGCAAAGGCCGGGGCAAAGCGGCTGTGGCTGGTGCACTATTCCCCCATGATCACTGACCCGGAACAGCAGCTTGCACAGGCGCAAAGCGTATTCCCTGCGGCAGAATGCGGCTTTGACGGCAAGCGCATCACCCTGCATTACGAGGAGAACGAGGAATGAAGCTGACACTTGACCCCGGGGCAGCTGCCCTGCTGGACACCCTGCACGCGGCGGGCTACGCAGCCTATGCCGTAGGCGGCTGCGTGCGGGACAGTCTTTTGGGGCGCACCGCCCACGACTGGGACCTGTGCACCAGCGCCCTGCCGCAGCAGGTGATGGAGCTGTTCGGGGCAGAGCAGTGCATCCCCACCGGGTTGCAGCACGGCACGGCCACCATCAAATACGGCGGGCAGCTGTACGAGACCACTACCTTCCGCACCGAGGGCAGCTATACCGATGGACGTCACCCGGACGCAGTGCAGTTCGTACCGGACGTGCGGGAGGATCTTGCCCGGCGGGATTTTACCATCAACGCCATGGCTTATAATGAAGCCGAGGGTCTGGTAGACCCCTTTGGCGGGCAAAAAGATCTGCAGAACGGTCTGCTGCGGGCGGTAGGCGAGCCGCAGCAGCGGTTCACCGAGGATGCGCTGCGTATTCTGCGGCTGTACCGCTTTGCCGCAAGGTTTGGCTTTGCGCTGGACGCAGCCACCGCCCGGGCGGCGCGGCAGCTGGCACCCCATTTGGACTGCATCTCTGCCGAGCGCATTCAGGAGGAGCTGGCAAAGCTGCTGGCAGCCCCGCAGCCGGGGGCGTATCTGGAACCCGCAGTGCTGGCGGTGGTACTGCCGGAGCTGACCCCGGCGGCACTTGATGCCGCAAAGCCGGTGGTGGATGCCTGCCCGGCGGGAGAGGAAAATCTGCCGGTGCGCTGGGCCGCGCTGCTGGGCGCTCTGGGCGAGACCGACACCCGCCGGGTGCTCAAACGGCTGCGCTGCTCCAACGCCTGCATCGAGGAGACCGCGGTATTAGTGCGGGAAACGGCAGGGAAGGGCGTGTGCAGAAGTTTCTCCGAGGACCGTCCGCTGGGGTGGGACCCTGCTGCCGCAGGCAGTAGGGCGGGCGATGGAATGGCCCGATTCGTGTCCGAGGAGAAAGCTTCTGCACACCCCGGTGATATCCACATCCGGCGGCTTTTAGGCCGATATGGGCTGTGCACTGTGGAGCGGCTGTGTGCGCTGTGCGCGGCGCTGCACCCGCAGAATGCCCCGGATTGCGCCCTTGCAGCGCAGCGGGCGCGGCAGCTGGAAGCCGACGGCGTATGCTGCCGGGTGAGCCAGCTGGCGGTGAACGGCCGCGACCTGATGGCGGCGGGCATTCCGGCAGGGCCTGCGCTGCGCCGGGTGCTGGAAGCACTGCTGGACGGCGTGATACGCGCAGAATACCCCAACGAAAAACCGGCGCTGCTGGCTGCGGCGCAGAAAATTTCTGCGTCTTGACAAGCGGTTTATGCTGCGGTAGTATTATACTACTGCTTTAGTGTGTTGAACCCATAAAAGGAGAACCTATGATCACTCAGAACCCTGCAAACCGTCCCCGTGCCCTCATTGCCATGAGCGGCGGCGTGGATAGCTCGGTGGCGGCCTGTCTGATGCAGCAGGCAGGCTACGACTGCACCGGCATCACCATGCGGCTCACCCACAACGAAACGCTGGGACAGTCCGGTTACCAGACCTGCTGCTCGGAGAAAGATATCGAGGATGCCGCCGAGGTGGCTTTTGCGCTGGATATGCCATATCAGGTGCTGGATTTTACCGCCGACTTCCGGGCGCAGATCATTGAAAAATTCATCCGCGTCTACGAGACGGGCGGTACCCCCAACCCCTGCATCGACTGCAATAAATATATGAAGTTCCGCCACCTGCTGGACTGGGCAGAGGAACACGGCATGGAGTATGTGGTCACCGGCCACTATGCCCGGGTGGAACAGGACGCAGCCACCGGCCGCTGGCTGCTGAAAAAGGGCTTGGACGAGGGCAAGGATCAAAGCTATGTGCTGTATAATCTCACGCAGGAGCAGCTGGCGCATATCCGTCTGCCGCTGGGTGCGCTGCACAAGACCGAGGTGCGAAAGATCGCGCAGGAGCACAGCTTTATCAACGCCCAGAAGCACGACAGTCAGGATATCTGCTTTGTGCCGGACGGCGACTATGCCCGCTTTATGGAGCAGTTCACCAGCAAGCACTACCCCGCCGGGGATTTTCTGGATCAGAGCGGCAAGGTGGTGGGCACCCACAGCGGCGCGGTGCGCTACACGCTGGGACAGCGCAAGGGGCTTGGTCTTGCGCTGGGCGCACCGGTGTACGTCTGCGGCAAGGATATGCAGGCCAATACCGTTACCGTCGGGCCGGAAAGCGAACTGTTTGACCGCATCGTCTACGCAGAGGATGTGAACTGGATCGCTATCCCGGCGCTGACCGAGCCGCTGCGGGTCACCGCCCGCACCCGGTATCATCAGGCCGAGCAGCAGGCCACCGTTTACCCCGCAGAAAACGGTTTCCGACTGGAATTTGACCAGCCCCAGCGTGCCCCCACCCCGGGGCAGGCTGCCGTGCTGTATCAGGGCGATGTGGTGCTGGGCGGCGGCACCATTACCCGCGTAGAAAAGTAAGGAGAACAAAATGCAGGATCAGTATTCCCGCACCCAGCTGCTGCTGGGTGCAGAGGCTATGGAAAAGCTGCACCGCGCCCGGGTGGCAGTGTTTGGCATCGGCGGCGTGGGCGGCTACACGGTGGAGGCGCTGGCACGCAGCGGCGTGGGCGCACTGGATCTGATCGATGACGATAAGGTCTGCCTGACCAACCTCAACCGTCAGATCATCGCCACCCGCAGCACGGTGGGACAGTATAAGGTGGATGTAGCGGAACAGCGCATCCACGACATCGACCCCAACATCAAGGTGACCACCCACCGGTGCTTCTTTGGCCCGGAGACGCAGGACGATTTCGATTTTACCCAGTACGACTATGTAGTGGATGCCATCGACACCGTTACCGGCAAGCTGGCACTGGTGATGAAGTGCAAGGAAGCGGGCACCCCCATCATCTGCTCCATGGGCGCAGGCAACAAGATGGACCCCACCCGCTTTGAGGTGACCGACATCTACAAGACCTCTGTCTGCCCGCTGGCCAAGGTGATGCGTACCGAGTGCCGCAAGCGCAAGATCAAGCACCTGAAGGTGGTCTACTCCAAGGAGCCTGCCATGACCCCCATTGAGGACGACTCCATCAGCTGCAAGAACCACTGCATCTGCCCCCCGGGCACCCAGCGCAAGTGCACTGCACGGCGCACCGTGCCGGGCTCCAACGCCTTTGTGCCCTCGGTGGCCGGTCTGATCATCGGCGGCGAGGTCGTCAAAGACCTTGTGGGCTTTGTACCGCTGAAGGGGTAAAACCGACCGCAGCTTCCTTGCTGCGTGGGACGATTTGGAATGCGCTCCGCGTTGCTCTGCGCATAAATCAAGGAAAAAATATTTATAATTTTGGAATACCGGAGCGTCTGCGGACGCTCCGGTATTCCATTTTCACGGGTGGAGTCGTGGAGAAAAACGGCATTTGCAGCGCCGCTTTCTACGAAAGCGCGGCGCTGCGGGTGTGCTTGCTCCCCTGGGGGAGCTGTCGCGCAGCGACTGAGGGGCTATGGATGGAGAAGCGAAAAAAGCGTTAAAGCGATAGCGCCGACTGGCGCAGCGCTAGCTTTTTTGTGCTTCGACCTCTGCTTTAGGATTGTCAAGGGCGAGCAGCCCTTGGCCCGTTGCGGGGTGGGTGGAGTCCAGAGGTAGGGAGGGGGGAGTCGGAACACCCCTCCCTGCCTTTGGCCCAGCGGAGCGTTTTTGCACGCTAAAGGTAGGCAGAAAGCTGTCCCGGCAGCAACGCTGCAAATGCTGGTTGCCGCAACCCGTAAGACGCGGAGACTTATTCAAAATCGTATTTTTACGCGCTGCAACGTTCCATAACATAAAATTGCAACCAATTTGCAATTTGGTATTGCAATTGGGAAGGATATCGTGTATAATCTACCCTGCACGAAAATGCAAACTGATTGCAAATTGTTGAGAGACGACCCCCTGCGGGTCTTTGGAGCGATTATTTATGGAACTGTTTCTGGATGTTCTGGGCGAAACTCTGGTGGATACCGCCAAGATGCTGCCCTTTCTGTTTCTGGCCTACCTGCTGATCGAGTATATCGAGCACCGCCACGGTGAGCGCATCGAAACGCTGCTGGCAGGCGGCGGGCGCTGGGGTGCTGTGCCGGGCGCGGTACTGGGCTGTGTGCCGCAATGCGGCTTCTCCGCCATTGCGTCCAACTTCTACGCCTCCCGGGTCATCACGCTGGGCACGCTGATGGCAGTGTACCTTGCCACCAGTGACGAAGCCATCCCGCTGCTGGTGTCCATGCCCGCCTACTGGGATAAGCTGGCTGTCCTGATGGTCATCAAGGTGGTGTACGCCATCGTGGTGGGCTTTGTGCTGGACTTTGTGCTGCGGGGCGTGCTGCCCAAGGGTCTGCGGGGCGGCTACACCGGCCATGCGGACGAGGTGGACTGCCACGAGGAACACAGCGATGCCGAGGGCAACGAAAAGCCCATCTGGCAGGCAGCGCTGCGCCACACGCTGGAGATCTTTGTGTTCATCTTCGTGTTCAGTCTGGTGTTCGGCATGATCGTAGAGGGCGTAGGCGAGGATGTGTTTGCCGAGGTGCTGGGCGGCATGGGCTTCTTCCAGCCGGTGGTGGCGGCTCTGGTGGGCTTGATCCCCAACTGCGCCGCCAGCGTGCTGCTGACCCAGCTGTATGTGGAAGGTGCGCTGCGCTTTTCCAGCCTTGTGGCGGGTCTGTGCACCGGTGCCGGTGTGGGTCTGGCGGTGCTGTGGCGCGCCAACCCCTCGTGGAAGCAGAACCTCTTTATCACCGGCCTGACATGGGCCGCCGGTGCTTTTGTGGGCGTGGCGATGCAGGTGGTCGTGGCGGTGTTTGCCTGATTCCCCGTGAAGAAAACGATTTGAAATGCGCGCCGCGTTTGCTTTGCGCATAAGCTAAGGAAATATTATTTTTATCGCAATTTTCAAAAATAGTGCCCATTAAAACGGCATATTTGCGATATGCAGTTTGCGGATGTTGCTTGTGCATTAAAAACGCAAACTGCTATAATTTTGGGGTTCAGAAACGCCTGCGGGCGTTTCTGAAC
>NZ_JBBMEN010000036.1:0-13143 GCF_040096575.1 Faecalibacterium intestinale | reverse complement strand
GACGGCAACTTTAACGTGTACGATGATATTCGCAAAAAGCTGGTCGCTGCCGGTGTGCCGGAAAACGAGATCGAGTTCATCCACAACGCAGATACCGAAGCAAAAAAGGCGGCATTGTTCTCCAAGGTACGCAGCGGACAGGTGCGTGTGTTGCTGGGCAGCACAGCAAAAATGGGAGCCGGCACCAACGTCCAGTCCCGGCTTGTGGCGGTGCATCATCTGGATGTTGGCTGGAAGCCCAGCGACATGACCCAGCGCAACGGGCGCATTATCCGGCAGGGCAACATGAACAAGGAAGTCAAGGTGTTCAACTACGTCACAGAGGGTACGTTCGATTCGTACCTCTTTCAGACCCTTGAAAATAAGCAGCGTTTTATCTCGCAGATTATGACATCAAAGTCCCCGGTGCGTTCCTGCGATGATGTGGATGAACAGGCATTATCTTATGCAGAAATCAAGGCATTGTGCGCTGGAAATCCGCTCATCAAGGAGAAAATGGATTTGGATGTTCAGGTCGCAAAACTCAAAGTTCTGAAAGCCGACCACCAGAGCCAGAAATTCCGTCTGCAAGACAAGCTGCTGACCAAATTCCCGGCTGACATTCAGGAAACGAACGCCTATATTGCTGGGGTGAAAGCGGACGCACAGCTTGCCGCTGCCCACCCGCAGGGCAAAGAGGAGTTCTGCGGCATGACCATCAAAGGTGTTGCCTACGACGAGAAAAAGACCGCCGGTGAGCGTCTGGTGCTTGCCTGCTCCGAACTGCCCAACGCCGAAGAAAAAGTGATCGGCAGCTACCGGGGCTTTGAGTTGTCTCTGCGGTTCGATACCTTCCGCAGCGAATATCAGGCGATTCTGAAGGGTCAGCGGAGGTACCCGGTGCCCTTGGGCACCGACCCGCTGGGCAACATTATCCGTCTGGATAATTCGCTGAACAACTTCCCGGAGCGCATTAACTCTGCTGAGAATGAACTAGCCACTCTGCATCAGCAGCAGGCAGCGGCGCAAATCGAAGTGGAAAAGCCCTTCCCACAAGAGGAAGAACTGACAGAGAAGTCCGCACGGCTTGCGGAACTGAACGCTCAGTTGGATGTGGACGAAAAGAGCCATGAGCCGGAACAGGACGAGGAAGAACAGGAGAATGTCTCTCGCCGCCCCTCGGTGCTGGCAGCACTGGAAGAAAAGTCGGACAAGCCGGAGCCGGTGAAGCCCTTCCGCAGTTATTACGACAAGGATGGTGATGCCCGGTGAGGGAAAAGCGGGATGAAATCATTATGCTGAGAACCACAAAGACCGAAAAGAACCGCATTTATGAAAAGATGCTGGGCATGGGCATCCGCAGCCTGAGTGCCTATATCCGCAAGATGGCGCTGGACGGCTACTGCCTGAACCTTGACCTGCCGCAACTGCGGCGCATGGCATATCTTTTGCAGATGTGCAGTAATAATCTCAACCAATATGCTAAAGCCGCCAATGAAAATAGTCGGGTCTATGCTGCCGACATGGAGGACCTGCGGCAGCGGCTGGATGAGCTGATTGACATTGGTCGGCAGATCCTTTCCCGGCTGGCAGAACTCTAAGATTTTTCCCCGCAGTTGGAGGGCTGCGGGGGTACATAGGCGGCGACACCATTGACAGGCTCATACTCTATCCATATACTGAAAGCAGAAAGGCGGTGTCAATATGAAATTCGTAGCAAGCGTTCTCCTATTTCCTGTGGTTCTCCTGAGTGCATTTCTGGTACTGATGCTGAAATGGACGCTGAACCTGTCGGCGTTTGTGCTGGCACTGCCCATGCTGTATATTTTCGGCTGCGGCCTCTATACTCTCTATTGTCAGGAGTGGCTGCAGTTTTTGATCTTGCTGGTGGCAGAGTTTGGCTGCTTTGCGCTGATCTTCATGGGGGCTTTGATCGTGGATGCGGCGGAGCGTTTTAATGGCTGGATTGCCGGATTGTGAGGGATTAGATGGACACAGATGCCATGACCGACTATTATTGGGAAAATCTGAAAGATATTCTGCAACGACAACTTGCAGACGATGATGAATATCGTGCACTGATCCAGAAAAAGATTGCCGCAGAGATTGCGTTGAAAGCTCTTATCGGCGAAGAAGCATGGAGCCTCTATCTGGAATTGGATGCAATCAGCAACGAATTGGAAAGTGTTCGGCAGGAAGCCATGTATCTGGCAGGTGCTGCCGATCACGAGAAATTATCCAAATGATATTGATGCCGCCGATGTGCGGCATTTTTTGTAGGAGGTGATGGCACTGGCAGCAACACGGTTGATTGCGCTGCACAAAAACAAAGGCATGACCGTTGCGGCCTGCCTGAAAAATCGCACGGACTATATCGAAAACCCAGACAAGACCGAGCAGGGACAGTATGTCAGCAGCTATGCCTGCAGCACCCTGACGGCAGATGAAGAGTTTATGCTCACCAAGCGGCAGTACGACCTTGTGAACGGACGCAGGCAGAAAAGCGATGTAATTGCTTATCAGATACGGCAGTCCTTCCGTCCGGGGGAAATCACCGCAGAGGAGGCTAACAAGGTGGGCTACGAACTGGCCATGCGCTTTACCAAGGGCAAGCACGCCTTTGTAGTGGCAACGCACACGGACCGGCAGCACATCCACAACCATGTGATCTTCAACTCCACAGCGTTGGATGGCAGCAGGAAGTTCCGGGATTTTTTCTTTTCGGCGTTGGCAGTGCAGCGGTTGAGTGACCTGATTTGCTTAGAGCATCAGCTGTCCGTCATTGAAAAGAAGCCCTATCGGGAGCGTCAAAAGCGCATTGTCTACCCGCCGAAAGAGAGCAATCGTGACCGCCTGTGCGGAATCATCGACACCATTCTTGCAGAAAAGCCGGGAGATTACGAAACTTTTCTGCAAAAGCTGGAGCGGCAGGGATATGAGGTGAAACGTGGCAAGTACACGTCGGTGAAGGGCAAGGGGCAGAAACGTTTTATCCGGTTCCGTACACTGGGCACCGGCTATGGCGAGGATGAAATCAAGGCGGTGCTGGAGGGCAAGGTGAAACACCAACCGTACCAGAAGAAGCCGCCCAAAGAGCAGCCCTTCCAGTTGCTGGTGGATATTCAGGGGAAAATGGCAGAGGGCAAAAGTGTCGGCTACAAAAAGTGGGCAGCCAAGTTCAACCTGAAAGAGATGTCCAAAACCCTGCTGTTCTTGCAGGAGCAAAAAATCGGTAGCGCAGAGGAACTGCGGGAACATGCGACGGCGGCAACGGAACGCTATCATGCTATGGGGGATGCCATCAAAGCGGCAGAAGCGAGGTTGACCGAAATCGCCGTGCTGAAAACTCACATCATCAACTATGCCAAGACCCGTGATGTGTACGCTGCTTATCGGAAAGCCGGGTACAGCAAAACCTTTCTGGACGCTCACCGGGAGGAGATTACTCTGCACAAGGCGGCGAAAGCTGCCTTTGACGAGGCTGAGATGCAAAAGTTGCCGAAGGTTAAGGAACTGGATGCGGAGTTTGCAGAACTGCTAACCAAGAAGAAAGCCGCCTACCCGGACTACCGCAAGGCACGGAATGAGATGCAGGGACTGGTTCGGGCACAGAAAAACGTGGAACGATTTTTTGCGGAAGAAAAGCCAGCACAGGAGAACGAGCAGGCTCGATAAGAACAAATTGCCGGGAGTTGACCGTAAGAGGTCTGCTTCCGGCAATCTTTTTTGTTAGTTCAATCTTTAACGGAATTGTTCATCTCTTTCGATTGTGTATGTTCATGCGTTTAACAGGTATCCTATGGAGTGTAAATAACACGATAGGATGAGGTTGCGCTATGAAAGAGCTTTTTGGACAGAGACTGCGGGAGCAGCGTATAAAGCATGGGTTGACGCTGGAACAACTTGCGGAAAAATCCGAGCTTTCCTCCAACTATATCGGCATGGTAGAGCGTGGCTTAAAGGAACCCGGCCTTGCCACCATTGTTAAACTTCTGAACGCTCTGAATATTTCCGCAGACACATTGTTGTGTGATCTGGTTCCCAGTGCATCTCATGTGACCGACGACGAGATCCGCAAGCGACTGGAAGGCTTGACCCCCATCCAGAAGAAAGCTGCCCTCGATTTGCTGGATACCTATATCAGCAATCTCCCCTACCTCACAAACGAAGAATAAATCGCAAACTTTGCAAGCGCATCGGCTGAAATTTAGCCGATGCGCTTTTCTTTTGCATTCCTTTCGGCTATAATCATTCTTATAGGATGTATTATTTCCTAAAGAATTGATTCGGGGGTGTCAAAATGAGAGAACCGCAGTACAGCATTTTAGCCGACATTCAGGATGCGATCGAGCGGGCAAAACAAGGGAAGTTGGCATTGTACTGGCAGCGCACCATCCAACGGGAATACCGTTGCAAAAAAGTCACCCTTGCCGAACAGCAAGCGTATGAGCAGCTGCAAAGCATTCTTTCCGAGATTTCGCAATGGAACGATGAAGAAGATCTGCGCTCCGACATGGAGGAAATTGGCGGCAGGGTCTGGTATTGCCACTACTGGGAGGAGCATTACTCCATGGTAGAGTTGACCGAGGACCGCAACGGAAAATTTAACGTTGACTACGTTTTGGACGACGCAGTGACCCCGGAGGTGCGCCGGGATGCTGCACTGTTAGCGCAAAAGGAATTTGCGGACTGTATGCAGGAATGGGGCATTTCTCTTCTGAATGCACCCGTCCCGGAACAGATGAAGTATGCTTCTCTGGCAGAAGCCGCATCTCACCTCATGCAAGTCCTCAATGACCCGGAGAGCATCACAGGGTAAAAAGCGTCCCGCCGGGACGCGCAGCCTGCATTGGAAAAATGCAGATCAAAGGGGTTTGGGGCACTCCCCAACAAGCATTTTGCAGAGCAAAATAAGCAGATGTATATACGTCTGCACTGCTTGCTACAACAATGCGTCCTTTTTGTCCGCAGTTTGAAATTTTTAGATTGGAGAAAAACGCCATGCTAACCTTGGAATGGATCGGTAAAAATAAAGTCGTGAACCATCATCAGGAAGTTCCCTTCCGGGTGCTGGAGCGGCAATACAGTTTTGATGAGCAGGGGCAGCACACCGAGAACAACGACAGTGAGAACATGATCATCCACGGCGATAATCTTGAAGCACTGAAAGCCCTGTTGCCGCAGTATGAGGGCAAGGTGAAGTGCATCTATATCGTTATCTTAACCCCCATTCTAATGAGTATCCTAAGTTCAGAGAAGGCAGTAAGATTAAACTTTATAATTCATATTATGTTTCTTGCATTATTCGAGATGAGGAACTATAATGTACTTTGTGGAGGTGCGAAATGGACTATATGACATTGAAAGAGGCCGCCGAGAAGTGGGGCGTGACACCTCGTAGAGTAAATTACTATTGCGCTGCTGGGCGTATCCCCGGCGCTGTAAAGATGGCTGGTGTTTGGCTGATCCCAAAGAACGCAGAAAAGCCGATTGACGGAAGGACAAAACAAGGGAAGGGGTTGCACCATGAATAAAATCCTGATTATAGATGATGACAGAGAGCTGTGCGCTTTGATTAAACGTAGCGTACAAGCAGAAAACATAGAAGCTGATTTTTGTAATACCGGAAAAGAAGGCTTGCAAAAATTAAGAGAGCAGGAATACCAGCTTGTGGTACTGGATGTGATGATGCCCGGTATGGATGGTTTTGAAACGCTGGAAGAAATTCGCAAGGAGTACAGCTTGCCGATTTTGATGTTTACATCCAAAAATGACAGCATTTCTAAAGTGCGGGGCTTACGGGCCGGAGCGGACGATTATCTTACAAAACCGTTTGATATGGATGAACTGATTGCTCGTATTGCGTCTCTTATTCGCCGCTACACTCGCTTTAATCAGCAAGCTGGAGCCATACAAAAGCTAAATTTTGACGGATTGCAGATTGACCTTGAAAATCGTTCTGTTACTACATCAAACGGCACTTTTGAACTGCCCCCAAAGGAATTTGATTTGCTCCTGTACTGTGCAAAGCATCAAGGAAAAATTTTGACCAAACAGCAGATTTATGAGGAAGTATGGGGCGAAGAATATTTCTATGATGACAGTAACATTATGGCGATTATCAGCCGACTTCGTAAAAAATTAGAAGTCAATCCTTCAAGCCCAAAGTATATACAAACGGTCAAAGGGATTGGCTACCGGTTTAATAAGGAGGTGTAGTCAGTATGGAAATCATTGTATTCTTGTCCATTGTGATTGCTGTTGGGGCTGTATTGACTTCCATCGTTCTCGTTCGGCGTGTAAAAAAACAAATAGCAGAAATGACCGATGTGCTGGTTGATGTGAAAAACGGAAATGGCAACCGGCGTATTCTATCTGCAACAAATGAACTGACAGCACCTCTTGCCTATGAAATCAACGAGATCGTTGTGGCCTATGAAAGCAGACTTTCAACTGTACGGCAGACAGAAGAAACCAACCGCCAGCTTATGACGAGCCTTTCCCATGATGTGCGAACGCCCCTTACTACTCTGATTGGATATCTTGACGCTGCACACAAAGGACTGGTCACAGGAAAAGACCGAGATGATTATATTGAAACCGCCCGCCGGAAAGCCCATGATCTGAAAGAATATATTGATGTACTCTTTGACTGGTTCAAGTTAAATTCAAACGAGTTTGCTTTAGAAATCCAGAGCGTTGAGGCCGCAGAGCTGACAAGAAATATCCTCATTGACTGGATACCGATTTTTGAGGATAAACAGGTTGAGTATGACATCGATATTCCCGAACAGCCTGTCCGGGTAAGATTGGATATGGACAGCTATATGAGGATTGTCAATAATCTCATTCAAAATGTAATCACTCACAGCCATGCAGACAAAATCAAAATTGCCTTGTCAAAGAAGGAAAATAACATGGAGCTGCTGCTGGCGGATAATGGAGTGGGAATTGAGAAGGAAGATTTGAAACACATTTTTGAACGGCTCTATAAGTGTGACAAAGGACGGTCTGAAAAAGGAAGCGGTCTTGGTCTTTCTATTGTCCATCAGCTTGTAGAAAAGATGGGTGGGAGTATAACAGTTGAAAGTTTGCCGGGAAAAGGAACCGAATTTATGTTGCTTTTTCCTTTGGAGAGTTAAGCGGGCTCCCGTCTTTATGGCGGGAGCCTTTGTCATTTTACTGGATTTCAAATTGCAAGGTTAATGCAAGGTTGCGGCAAGGTTAATGCAAGGTTGGCATGATAGAATACCTTACAGAACAGGAGGTTTTGAATATGGATACAAATTATATCATTGAAACAAAAAATCTGACGAAGCAATACGGCTCACAAAAGAGTGTGGCTGACTTAAATATCCATGTGAAGTTTGGGAGAATTTACGGTCTGCTGGGCAGAAACGGAGCCGGAAAAACCACTACCATGAAAATGCTGTTGGGCTTAACGAAGCCGACTTCCGGGGAGGTCAAAATCTGGGGAACGTCTTTGCAAGGGAACGAAAAGAAGCTGTTGCCCCGTATCGGAAGCCTGATTGAGTCCCCCGGTTTTTATCCCAATCTGACCGGCACAGAGAACCTGCGTATCTTTGCTACTCTGCGGGGCGTACCAAACAATCATGCTATCAAAGATGCTCTGGATCTGGTAGAACTGCCCTACAAAGATAAAAAGCTCTTTTCACAGTATTCTCTTGGTATGAAGCAGCGGCTTGCCATCGCCCTTGCCGTTATGCACGATCCGGAGCTTTTGATTTTGGATGAGCCGATCAACGGCCTCGATCCCATCGGTATTGCAGAAGTACGCTCCTTTATTCGGGAGCTTTGCGACGCAAGAGGAAAAACTATTTTGATTTCCAGTCACATTCTTTCGGAGATTTCCTTGCTGGCTGACGATATTGGAATTATTGACCACGGTGCATTGCTGGAAGAAGAAAGCCTTGCTGAGTTGGAGCAAAAAAGCAGTAAACATATCCGGTTTACGCTCTCTGATACTGCACAGGCGGCAAGAATTTTGGAACGCAATTTCCATGAAACCCATTTTTCCATACAAGACGACCACAATCTGCGTCTACACAATATGGAGCTACCCGTGGGGAAAATTGTAACTGCTTTTGTAGAAAACGGATTGGAGGTATCAGAAGCACATACCTGTGAAGAAAGTCTTGAAGATTACTTCAAGCGTGTGACAGGGGGCGAAGGAATTGCTTAAACTAATCAAATGCGAATTTTTGAAATTGAAACGGAAGAAATTTATTCCGCTGATTATTTTGGCTGCGTTCCTGTTTCCAATCCCGCTGACTTATCTGATGACAACGCCCTCTATGATGGAGCGATATACGGATCGGGCAGATGCTTTCGACGGACTATTTAACATGGTGTTGGGATATGGTATCCAGTTTTTACTGCCCTGCATTATCGGTGTGATTGCCGCTATCCTGTTTTTTATGGAACGCGACAACGACACATTCAAAAATCTGCGTACAATTCCCGTAACCAGCACGCAAATGGTGCTTGCAAAAATTATTGTCCTGTTTCTCTTTGGAATTGTTTTTTGTGTGGCTTCTACCATTGCAACAATTCTTTGCGGATTTGGAACATTGGAAGTTTATGGAATAGGCTATAAATTGTTTTTAGCGGTTGAAACAGGAATTTTCATTACGGCAGGAACACTCCCGTTGATCGTTCTTGTTGTCTTTTTCAGTAAGACCTACGTTTTTTCCATTTTGCTGTGTGTCTTTTACAGTGTTCTGAACATGAGTGCTACGGCATTGTTTGACACGCTGCCTAAAACCATGTTATGGCTTCTGCCCACGCCACTGACTACATTTTGGAGTGCAGGAGATATGGCGGCTCATGGAATAAAAATGGACTTGGAGCAAATGACAGGGCTAATTCCTTCAACATTTCAAGTTGTATTCATTCTTGGGATCATGGCATTGGTTTCGTTCTTACTAATTGACAGATTATATAAGCAGAGGGGGGAATAAACATGGTTCGCATTGTAAAAACAGAATTTTATAAATTGAAAAGGTATCATATCCTTTGGGCGGGCGTTGCACTCATGCTCCTATCCGTCCTGCTGACCTTGTTTACCTCTATGGCGAATGATGGTTCCGTTTGGGATTTCGCCTATCTTACAGAACAGGTCATCAAAAACAATATGTCCATGATTTTTCCGATGTGTATCAGCCTAATTGCTGGATATATGATTTCTCGTGAGCAGACGGATGATACATTGAAAAATATTCTGACTGTGCCGATTTCTTTTAAGAAACTGCTGACCGGAAAATTGATTGTGTGCGGCGTATTGTCTATTATTTTCGGGCTGATATGCAGTCTGTTTACAATCATAGCAGAAATGATTGTGGGATTTCCCGGCTTTGAGATTTCCTTAGCTCTAAAAGCAACCTTGCAGATTACTGCGGTTAATTTCTTTTTATATCTTGCGGTTCTGCCGATTATCGCTCTTACTTGTCGGAGGGCAGGCAGCTTTTTAGTCGGTGTAATCATTGCTTTTGTCTATGGATATGGAGGGATGTTTGCCGCAGGAAATATGACATTAGCAAACCTTTATCCGATTACCGCAAGTCTTGGAATGGTAGGCTACCGTAGCTATGATACCGCAGTCAACTGGAATATCGGAACCTGTTCTTGCAGTCTTGCGCTTGCTGTCGTTATTTCTGCCATCTTGATTTTGTGCATGAAAGAACGAGAAGCAACCCAAACAAAGAAAAAGGCCAAAAAGGTAGCTCCAAAGAAAGGCTGGTGATGATTTTATGAAGAAAATAGTTTTAGCATTGGCATTTGTCCTTTTGGGAAGTTTTATGCTTTCTGACTGTTCAAAAGATGAAATTCTCGATCATTATAATAATATCGTTCAGTCGGCTGGAGCCATAGAGCTTACAGGAAAGTCATCTTTGGAAGGAACAAAAGAAAAAGGAATCGATGATTATACAGGAACTTATACGGCTGATTATGAGGATTTTTCAGATACAGAGTATTTGTTCGGAGGAACTTCCATAAAAAGAGAAGCCGGTAAGGAACTGTCTATTGACTGCACTTTGGAGGTTACGGAAGGTACTGCAAAAGTATTTTGGATTTCTGGATCTGATAAAGCAGTCACTTTGATTGAAACAACCGGAACTTATAGTGACACAATTACACTTCCTGATGGTGGAAATTATATCGGAATTGAATGCGAGAGTTTCACAGGAAGCATTGAATTAAATATTGAATAACATTCTGCCGGACGACGGCAAAAGAAAAAAAGCCGTCGTATCGAGTGATATAGATTTGGCTTTGGGGGAGGATTGTCTATTGTATGCAAAGAATCGAAGTTGTTGTTCGCATCACGAAGGATCACTGCCCACCGCAAGAGCAGACGATTTTTGAATGGTTCGATTTGATGCGGAATCCCACAGACGCTCTGAGCCGTCCCGATCTGGAAATCAACTTGGAACACCACCGTGTTTTCAAACATGGAACAGAGGTGTACATGAGTCGTTATGAATACGGTGTTTTGAGTTTGATGGCACAGCATCCGGGCAAACTGTTTACAAAGGAGCAGATCTTTGAAGCAGTCTGGCATAAGGACAGCGAAAGCTATTTGAGAGCCGTCACCAGCACGATCGGTCGAATCCGTCAGAAAATAGAGGATGACAAAGATCACCCCCGTTATATTAAAACGGTTTCCAACATTGGATATCAATTTGTCCCATCATCGGAATTGGTGCGGTCGAATCGCAATCTGTAATAAAAGCCATACCGTAAGATCCTAGTAGGATTCTTCGGTATGGCTTTATCGTTTTCTACGCTGTACGAAATCGGCATCCTTGCATAGATGACCAAGAATATTCTAAAATAGAGATGACTTAATTCAGGAGGTCAAACCATGCAAACATTTGAAGAAGTATTGACCCAATTCCATAGCTTTTTAGAGTCTGCGACCTATTTGGACGTTGTTCCATGCCGCTGGGGATATGTAAGGCTTTTCAATGAGGGCGACCCTATCAATTTCAATGCAATTCTTTGCCGCACACCACAAGAACTATATACGGCATTGGCAAATGATTTGGAAACAGAGATTCAGGTCAGCTTGGGAATCGACTGAATTGGTATAAAATTGGTTTGCTTTTGGGTTCGTTTTGGTATAGTGACTTTGAAAAATATGCTATACTGTACCACAAGCAAAACATTTTCAGGGATTTTCAATTTTACTGTAAAACTCTGTCAGGTGCTTTGCCAGTGTGCGGGTCGAGTCCATTAAGGTTTCCCGCACTGCTTCTGGACAGGAAAGATAGATTCGATTGAACTCTTTTAACTCTATTTCCGTTTTGCCCATCCCCGGAGTGATCAGCGCATCAAGCGAAACCGGCAAAATACGAGCAATCGCCAAAAGAATTTCGTAAGATGGATTCATGCTGCCTTTTTCAATGTTGGCGATATGCTTCGTTGAAACATGGCAGCGTTCAGCAAGTTGTTCTTGTGTTAAACCTGCCAGCTTGCGCTCTTTGCGAACCTTTTCTCCAAGTACCTTCAAGTCAGAATTCGGCATCATCGTTCACCTCAATAGTATTGTATCGTTCTGGTGAATGACGCGGTATAACCTTGTATTTCCTGTGAGCAGGAAGTATAATGCCGATTTTTGTATTTCCCGGTCGAGTTATAAAAAAACGGTAACTCGTCCGGGCGATTTCACGCGCTATCCAATCACAGTTGCCGTTTGTGGAGGTAACTGTGATTTTTTATTGGGGTAACGCATCAAAAAAAGCCTGTCTGCTGCCGTAGACCAGAATGTCAACAAACCGGCACAATCGTTCCGTTTCACCGCCTATAATCATGCCGATGTGCAATGCTGCGCCAGCTTCCCGCCATGGGAGGCTGGCGTTTTTGCGCTTTTGGAGCCAAAGTGCCGCAGTCCACCGTTTCTCCTATGATATAGCAGCAAACTTTATATTTGGGAGGGAAAGTCATGCTTGATCATAAGAAGAAAGCAATTACGGAACACTGGCAGTTTTGCCCCAAGTGCAACTTAAAACTTTATCGAATGACCGCCGACTGCACTGGATTCATCCATATAAAATGCTGGCGTTGCCGGAAAATGTTATGGCTCAACCTTTCCATTCGAGCCAAGTAAGCATTGGTTTCATAAGAATCGGGTGCAAAGCACTCTGAATATGGACTGTTCGCACCGAGCAACGGGCCGTCACCTCCGGGTGATGTATGAAACGTAGCACCAAATAGCCGGGCAGCAGCTTGACTGAAAGATCTTCAATCTTTCGGTCGGCTGTTGTCCGGCTATTTTTTATAGCTTCAGATGGCCTGCTCCCGAAAAGGAGCAGGTTTTATGTTTACCCTCTTTTCATGGCTGCCCCAGATGGCGAAATATCCGTAGTGTTTCCAAATTTTCGACATTTCACGTTTTATCGAAAATTTGGAGGTTGCACATGAGTTTCAATAATGGCAATGAACGTCGCAAGCTGAACGCAAAGTGGGAGCATCTTCGTGTGCAGTACCACGAAGCAGGAATGAGCGAAGAGGCAATTCAGGCTATGTACGAGTTTGATTTGGGTGTTCTCAACAGCGAACGCGCCTACATCACCAACACACTGACGGTTTCTGACACCACCGATGATAGTACAGCCACGGAAACCAGCGACTTCAAGCAGTATGAAAAAGCCATTACCGTAACGGATACCTACCATGAAACGAAAACGCGCTTTACATGGGTAGGCGAAATTCAGAATGAGCGGTTACACGCGGGTTTGGAGAAACTCTCTGACGAAGAACTCCAGCTCGTTACGCTGTACTTCCATGAGAAGTACAGCACCGTAGAATTATCTAAAGTTTATGGCATTGCACAGCAGAGTATTAGTAAGCGAATTTTGAAAATCACTAAATTTTTGAAGAACTTTGATTTTCAGGGTGTAGAATGAGCCTTCTCGATGGCTCGTAAGTGTAAGGGCAATTCACCAGATGGCGAAAGCCGCTGAACGAACTGTCTGCACTCCTGTTCTTTGAAAACTGAATAGTTCCATCATCTGGTACTCCGATAATGATACTTCCGTAATTCGCGGCCCGGTCACAAAGCAGACGGGGTGGCTGAAATGCCAATGAAGCGGTACAAGTCCGCTGCCAGATGTTTATGCCCCACTCGCAGGGAGCCGAGGG
>NZ_JBBMEN010000035.1:0-13497 GCF_040096575.1 Faecalibacterium intestinale | reverse complement strand
AAGTCGAAGCACAAAAAAGCTAGCGCTGCGCCAGTCGGCGCTATCGCTTTAACGCTTTTTTCGCTTCTCCATTAAAAGCCCCTCAGTCGCTGCGCGACAGCTCCCCCAAGGGGGAGCGAGCACGCCCGCACACTTTGCGCTTGAGCCGGGAAGTGTACCGCCATGCCAAGGGTCCCATCCCAGAGGGGGCTGGCACGGCGATAGCCGTGACCGGGGGAGTTTAGCGCGTTAGCGCCTGAGAGGGTTTTTCTCCGTCACCCTGCCCTATAAAACCGCAAAACACTCCCTAAAAATGTAAACATTGGATAACTTTATTTCAAAAAATGGAGTTAGTCATTGATGATTTTGATAAAAATGCAGGCCGGTTCCGGCATAAAATTTGTTTGTTCATATAAACTAACTATGAGATGTGAAAAATCTATTGACAAGCTTGGTTAGCAGAGGTAAACTATCTACGCTGATAGTTACGGCTGACTAACCACCGCAGCATCACATATTTTTCAAGGGAAGGGGAGCACAGCGATGATGCCTTTGACGATGACAAAAGCAGGCGAGACTGTCACCATCCGCAGAATCAGCGGCAAGGACGAGGTGCGGCTGCATCTGGCCGAGCTGGGGTTCGTGGTTGGCAGCGAGGTGACCGTGGTCAACGAGATCGCGGGCAACCTGATCGTGCAGGTCAAGCAGAGCCGTCTGGCACTGGATAAGACCATGGCAAGCCGCATCATGGTGTCCTGAGCAGCGCCTTCCCGGTGCTGCATGAAATACTGCAAGGGAGGAACGAGTACGATGAAAACACTGAAAGACGTAAAGGTGGGCGAGACCGCCACCGTGGCACGGCTGCACGGCGAAGGCCCGGTGAAGCGCCGCATCATGGATATGGGCATCACCAAGGGGGTGCAGATCTATGTGCGCAAGGTGGCACCGCTGGGCGACCCCATGGAGCTGACCGTGCGCAACTACGAGCTGAGCGTGCGCAAGGCCGACGCTGAGATGATCGAAGTGGTCTGATAAGACCAAAGGGAGGAAAGGTATCCGCAATGAGCATTAAAATTGCACTGGCCGGCAACCCGAACTGCGGCAAAACGACCCTGTTCAACAACCTGACCGGCTCCAACCAGTACGTGGGCAACTGGCCCGGCGTTACTGTGGAAAAAAAGGAAGGCAAACTCAAGGGCGATAAGGACGTGATCATTCAGGATCTGCCCGGCATCTACTCGCTGTCCCCCTACACGCTGGAGGAAGTTGTCTCCCGTACTTACCTTGTAAAGGAGAAGCCCGACGCCATCCTGAACATCATCGACGGCACCAACATCGAGCGCAACCTCTACCTGACCACCCAGCTCATCGAGCTGGGCATCCCGGTGGTCATGGCTGTGAACATGATCGATCTGGTGCGCAAGAACGGCGATAAGATCGACCTGAAGAAGCTGAGCGCAGAGCTGGGCTGTCAGGCTGTGGAGATCAGCGCACTGAAGGGCGAGGGCACCGAGGCCGCCGCAAAGGCTGCGGTGGCAGCTGCCAAGGCCGCCAAGACCGGCGAGCTGCCCCATGTGTTCACCGGCAGCGTGGAGCACGCCATTGCCCACATCGAAGAGTCCATTCAGGGCAAGGTGGATGACCGCTTCCTGCGCTGGTACGCTGTCAAACTGTTCGAGCGCGACGACAAGGTGCTGGCAGAACTGAAGCTCGACAAGGCACTGGTGGATCACATCGACGAGCACATCCGGGACTGCGAAACCGAGATGGACGACGACGCCGAGAGCATCATCACCAACCAGCGCTATGCATACATCAACACCGTGGTGGGCAAGGCTGTCAAGAAGAAGGCCCGCGTGGAGCATCTGACCGTTTCCGATAAGATCGACCGGATCGTTACCAACCGTGTGCTGGCACTGCCCATCTTTGCAGTGGTGATGTACCTGATGTACTCCCTGTCCATGGGCACCTCCATTGCGGACGGCGGCTGGGCCATCGGTACCTTTGCCACCGACTGGACCAACGATGTCCTGTTCGGTGAGATCGTGCCGAACGCGCTGGGCGGCTTTTTGGAGAGCATCGGCGTGGCGGGCTGGCTGTACGGCCTGATCATGGACGGCATCGTGGCCGGTGTGGGCGCGGTGCTGGGCTTTGTGCCCCAGATGCTGGTGCTGTTCTTCCTGCTGTCTATCCTGGAGGACGTGGGCTATATGTCCCGCGTGGCCTTTATCATGGACCGTATCTTCCGCAAGTTCGGCCTTTCCGGCAAGAGCTTCATCCCGGTGCTGGTGGGCACCGGCTGCGGCGTGCCGGGCGTTATGGCAAGCCGTACCATCGAGAACGAGCGTGACCGCCGCATGACCATCATGACCACCTGCTTTATCCCCTGCGGCGCAAAGATGCCCATCATCGGCCTGATCGCCGGTGCACTGTTCGGCGGTTCTTCGCTGGTGGCAGTGTCTGCCTACTTCATCGGCATGGCAGCCATCATCTGCTCCGGCATCATGCTGAAAAAGACCAAGCTCTTCGCAGGTGATCCCGCTCCCTTCGTGATGGAGCTGCCCGCCTACCATGTGCCTGCATGGGGCAACGTGCTGCGGGCAACCTGGGAGCGCGGCTGGTCCTTCATCAAGCGTGCAGGCTCTGTGATTTTGCTCGCTACCGTTGTGCTGTGGTTTATGCAGGGCTTCGGCTTCGAGAATGGTGCCTTCGGTATGGTCGAGGATCAGGACAACTCCGTGCTGGCTGCTATCGCTACCAAGGTCGCATGGATCTTTGCACCTCTGGGCTTCGGCAACTGGCGTGCAACCGTCGCTTCCGTCTCCGGCCTGATTGCAAAGGAGAACGTGGTTGGTACCTTCGGTGTTCTGTATCACTTCGGCGGCGAGCTGTCTGAGAACGGCGACGAGATCTGGGCTGCTGTTGCGAAGGACTACACCGCTCTGTCGGCTTACGCCTTCATGATCTTCAACCTGCTGTGCGCTCCCTGCTTCGCTGCTATGGGCGCCATCAAGCGCGAGATGAATAACGGCAAGTGGACGGCCATCGCCATTGGTTACATGTGTGCTCTGGCTTACTGCTCTGCGCTGGTGGTGTATCAGCTGGGCGGCCTTATCACCGGCGAGGTGCACTTCGGCCTGTTCACCGTGGTGGCTGTTGTGGTGCTGGCAGCGTTTATCTACCTGATGGTGCGCCCCAACAAGTACGCAAACAACAACGAAGTAAAGCTGGATACTTCCCGCATCTGATAGAAACGAAAGGGTGTATGCTGTATGATGGAATTTATTGCAACAAACTTTAATCTGCCCACCATCATCGTGGCAGCGCTGGTATTCGGCGCGCTGGGCTGGGTCGTATGGCACACCCATAAGCACGGCGGCGGCTGCAGCTGCGGTGGCGATTGCAGCCACTGCAAGGGCTGCCACTAAACACTGAACCGCAAGGAGCGCGGGCTGAAACTCTCGGCTCGCGCTCCTTTTTTAAGTAAAATAAAGTTAGCTTATGATAACACCGGGCAGACCCCGGCGCGTAAAAAGGAGAGTGACCGGTATGCAGCTGACCGCAGCGCATCTGCGCTATCTGCTGGCTATCTACGAGGTAAGCCGCACCCATCTGGACATCAGCTCCCGCAGCATTGCGGAAAAGCTGGGGGTGACAAAACCCTCGGTGGTGCGCATTTTGAACCTGCTCATGGAGCAGGGCATGATCGTAAAGGAGTACTACGGTAAAATTTACCTGACCGACCGCGGCATCTGGGTGGCAAAGCGGGTGCAGCAGGAGCTGGACGCCATTCTGGCGCACTTCCCGCCGGTGAGCGGGGAGCTGACAGACGAGGAAAAGTGGAACGCCGCCCTTGCCATGACCAGCGCCCTGCCCCAGCGCCTTTTTACCGCCGACTATGAGCGGATGGTGGAAGGGGAAGAGGAGAAACACCCATGATAAACAAAAAACTGCTGTCCTTCGACCGGGCGGCGCTGCGGTATGTGGGAGCAAACGTGGCGTTCCAGTGGCTGGGGCTGGTGTGTAATATCATCTTTGTCCGGGCGGTCGCACGGCTGGTGGGGGCGGCTTTTGCGGGCAGCCTGACCGCTGCCGCACTGCGGCAGAATATCCTGCTCTGCCTTGGCATGGTGCCGCTGCGCTTTGCCTTTACTATGCTGGCCTCCGGCATGAGCGATCAGGCATCGCGGGACGTCAAGCGCACCCTGCGCAGCAAAATTTATGAAAAACTTACCCGCCTTGGCCCCGGCTATACCGCCACGGTGGCTACCAGCGAGGTGGTCATGCTGGCCAGCGAGGGCGTGGAGCAGATCGACACCTACTTTGCAAAATATTTGCCCCAGCTGTTTTACAGCCTGCTGGCACCCGTCACCCTGTTTGCGCTGCTGGTGGGGGTGCACGCGCGGTCAGCGGTCATTCTGCTGTGCTGTGTGCCGCTGATCCCCATGTCCATCGTGGCGGTGCAGAAGTTTGCCAAAAAGCTGCTGGCAAGCTACTGGAGCGAGTACACCACGCTGGGCGACAGCTTTCTGGAGAATATTCAGGGGCTGACCACCCTGAAAATTTATCAGGCCGACGGCTGGAAGCACGAGCAGATGAACGCCGAAGCCGAACGCTTCCGCAAAATCACCATGCGGGTGCTGACCATGCAGCTGAACTCGGTCACCCTGATGGACCTGATGGCCTACGGCGGCGCAGGGCTGGGCATCATCAGCGCCGTGGCAGCCTTTGCTGCTGGGCAGCTGGAACTGACCGCCACCTTGACCATTTTGCTGCTGGCGGCAGACTTTTTCCTGCCGCTGCGGCTGCTGGGCAGCTACTTCCACATTGCCATGAACGGTGCAGCTTCGGCAGAGAAAATTTTCCGTCTGCTGGCGGCAGAAGAGCCACAGGACGGCGCACAGAGCGCCCCGGCGGATACCACGCTGGCGCTGGAAGATGTGACCTTTGGCTACGAGACCGGCCGCACCGTGCTGAAAGACGTTTCCTTTACCGTGCCGCAGGGCAGCTTTGTCTCGCTGGTGGGTGCTTCCGGCAGCGGCAAAAGTACCATCGCCGCCCTGCTGGCGGGGCGCTGCACCGGGTATACCGGGCAGGTGACCATGGGCGGCGTGCCGGTGCAGCAGCTGCAGCAGTCTGCGCGGCAGCGCACGCTGACCGTTGTGCCCCATGATTCCACCATTTTTAAAGGCACGGTGGAAAACAACCTGCGCATGGCAAAGCCGCAGGCGGCGGAGAGCGAGCTCTGGGCGGCGCTGGAAGAGGTGAACCTTGCGGACTTCTGCCGCAGCCAGAACGGCTTGCAGACCGCCGTGCACGAGGGCGGCAGCAACCTTTCCGGCGGGCAGCGGCAGCGCCTTGCCATGGCGCGCGCTTTGCTGCACGATACCCCCATCTACCTCTTTGATGAAGCTACCTCCAATGTGGACGCCGAGAGCGAGAACGACATCATGGCGGCCATCCGGGGTCTGGCGGGAAAAAAGACGGTGATCCTGATCTCCCACCGGCTGGCAAACGTGGTGGACAGCGACTGCATCTATGTGCCGGAAAACGGCGGCATTGCCGAGCAGGGCACCCACGCGCAGCTGCTGGCGCAGGGGGGCGCTTACTGCCGCCTGTACACTGCCCAGAAGCAGCTGGAAACCCTTGCAAAGGAGGATGCCTGATGCATAAAACAACGAACCATCGCACGCCTGCCGCCATTGTGGCGCGGCTGATCGTGCTGGTAAAGCCCATGCTGCCCATCATGGCGGCAGCCATCGTTATGGGCGTGGCGGGGCACTTCTGCGCTACCTTCATCACCATTTTCGGCGGCTTTGCCATCCTGACCGCTGCCGGGCTGCAAAGCCCGCTGCCCACCGTGGGCACGGCCTTTGGGTGCATTCTGGTGTTTGCCCTGCTGCGCGGCGTGCTGCGCTATGCGGAGCAGGCGTCCAACCACTATATCGCCTTCCGGCTGCTGGCGCTCATCCGGGATAAGGTGTTCGGCGCACTGCGCCGCCTGACCCCCGCAAAGCTGGAAGGCCGCGACCGGGGCGACCTGATCTCCCTCATCACCGCCGACATCGAAGCGCTGGAAGTGTTCTACGCCCACACCATCTCGCCGGTATGCATTGCCGTGCTCTGGGCGGCGGGCATGACCGCCTTTACCGCGCACTGGCACATCCTGCCCGCGCTGGCGCTGCTGGCGGGTTATCTGCTGGTGGGCGCGGCGCTGCCGGTGTGGAGCGCAAAGCGCGGACAGGCCGTTGCCCGGGAATACCGGCAGGCGCTGGCCGATACCAACAGTTATGTGCTGGAAAGCCTGCGCGGCCTGCGGGATACCCTGCAGTATCAGGACACCGCCGCCCGGGCGGCGGGTATCACCGCCCACAGCGAGACGCTGGGCGCAAAGCAGACGGCGCTGAAGTACCGCGAGGGGCTTATTGTTGCCGTGACCAACACCCTGATCCTGTTTACCACGCTGGCGGTGCTGGGCGTGAGCCTGTGGCTGTACCAGCGCGGTGAACTGGCGGCGCAGGGGGTGCTGGTGTGCACCCTGACCGCCCTCAGCTCCTTTGGGCCGGTGGTGGCGCTGGCGAACCTTGGCGCAGGGCTGACGCAGGTATTTGCCAGCGCAGACCGCGTGCTGGCGCTGCTGGACGAAGCACCGGTGACCCCCGAGGTGACCGACGGCGAAAACACTCCCTTTGCGGGTGCCGAGGTGCGCAATGTCAGCTTTGGCTACGCGGGGGAGCAGGTGCTGCGGGAGATCAGCCTGACCATCCCGGAAAAAAAGATCGTGGGCATCACCGGACGCTCCGGCAGCGGCAAAAGCACCCTGCTGCGGCTGTTGATGCGCTTCTGGGACGTGCAGACTGGCAGCATCCGGTTCGGCGCAGAGGACATCCGGCGGGTGAACACCGCCGCCCTGCGCGCACAGGAAAGCCTTGTGACGCAGGAGACCGAGCTGTTTGCGGATACCATCGGCAACAACATCCGCATCGCAAAGCGCGATGCTGCGCAGGAAGAAGTGGAAGCCGCCTGCAAAAAGGCTGCGCTGGATGACTTTATCCGCAGCCTGCCCAAGGGCTACGACACCCCTGTGGGCGAGCTGGGCGGCACCCTTTCCGGCGGCGAGCGGCAGCGCATCGGCGTGGCGCGGGCATTTTTGCACGATGCCCCCTTTTTGCTGCTGGACGAGCCTACCTCCAACCTTGACAGCCTGAACGAGGGCATCATCCTGCGCGCCGTCCGCGCCGAGTGCAAGGACCGCACGGTGCTGCTGGTATCCCACCGCAAGTCCACTATGGCTGCAGCGGATGTGAGCTTCTCGGTAGAGAGCGGAAGAGTAAGTTAAACAAATGCAAAAACCGGACAGCCCGCGGGCTGCCCGGTTTTGTTCTGTCAGTTCGTCCCGCTTCCAGCGAGCCACTGCGCCGCTTCTGCGTCATTGCACAGCACCCAGTGCTGCGGGCGCAGCTGGCGCCACGCGGGGGGCGCGGCGGTGTAATCGTGCATGGCGGGGTCGTACACCAGCAGCTGCTTCTCCCGCTCCCGGCGCGGGTCCGGCATGGGGATGGCAGAAAGCAGGCTGCGGGTGTAGGGGTGCAGCGGGTGGGAGACCAGCTCCTCGGCGTCCGCAAGCTCCAGGATATTGCCCTTGCGGATGACGGCAATGCGGTCGGAAATATAGCGCATCACCGAAAGGTCGTGGGCGATGAACAGGTAGGTGATGCCGTGCTGTTTTTGCAGCTGGCGCAGCAGGTTGAGCACCTGCGCCCGGATGGACATATCCAGTGCACTGATAGGCTCGTCTGCCACGATGAACTCCGGCTCTACGATCAGCGCCCGGGCAATGCCGATGCGCTGGCGCTGCCCGCCGGAAAATTCGTGGGGGAAGCGGGAAGCAAACTCCGGCAGCAGACCCACGTCCAACAGCGCCTGCCGCACCTTCTCCTCCCGCTGCGCGGCGGTAAGCTCCGGGCGCACGTTCTGCAAACCCTCGCCTACGATGTAGCTTACCTTGGCGCGCTCGTTCAGGGAGGATTGCGGGTCCTGAAAGATCATCTGAATTTCGCGCGTGAGCTGCTTATCCAGCGCACGGGAAATTTTGCCGTTGATGCGCTGACCTTTGTATAAAATCTCGCCGCCGGTGGTGGGCAGGATACGCAGAATGGCGCGGCCGATGGTGGTCTTGCCGGAGCCGCTCTCGCCCACAAGACCGAAGGTCTCGCCTTTATAGATGGTGAAACTGGCGTTCTGCACCGCAGAATAGGCTTTGCGCCCGCTGCCGTAGGTCACCTGTAAATTTTTTACTTCCAGTAACGGCTCTGCCATATCACAGCCCCTCCTTTTGCAGCTTTTTCACCGCAGCGGGCGGCTCGATGTGGGGTGCGCGGGGATCCAGCAGCCATGTGCGCGCTTTGTGGGTGGGCGACACTGCAAAGTAGGGCGGCCGCTTGACAAAATCGATCTTCAGCGCCTGCGGGTTGCGGGGCGCAAAGGCATCGCCGCGGATCTCGGCAAACAGGTTGGGCGGCGTGCCCGGGATACTGAACAGATCCTCGCCCTTCACGCCCATCTGGGGCATACTGGACAGCAGCGCCCATGTGTAGGGGTGGCGGGGGTCGTAGTAGATTTCGTCCGCCGTGCCGATCTCCACGATGTCGCCTGCGTACATCACCGCCACCCGGTCGGCAAGGTTTGCCACCACGCCAAGGTCGTGGGTGATGAGCACGATTGTCAGGTGGTACTTTGCCCGCATCTGCCGCAGCAGCTGCAAAATCTGCGCCTGAATGGTCACATCCAGCGCGGTGGTGGGCTCATCGCAGAGCAGAATTTTCGGGTTGCACGCCAGCGCAATGGCAATAACCACCCGCTGCCGCATTCCGCCGGAGAATTCGTGGGGGTACTGCTTGTACCGCAGCGCGGGGTCCGGGATGCCCACGTCCCGCAGGTATTCCAGCGTCTTTTCCCGCGCAGCAGCGCCCTTTAAGCCCTGATGCAGGGTGACGGCCTCGGTGATCTGCTCGCCGATGGTCTTAAGCGGGTTCAGGCTGGTCATGGGGTCCTGCATCACCATGGCGATCTCCCGCCCACGGACGGCAAGCCACTCTTTTTCGGTCTTGAGCGCCGCAAGGTGCAGCGGGACGCAGCCGGGGGTGGGGTAGTAGTCGATGCTGCCGCCGGTGATGCTGCCGTTCGCGTCCAGCAGGCCCATAAAGCTCTTGGTGAACACGCTTTTGCCGGAGCCGCTCTCGCCCACAAGAGCCAGCACCTCGCCCCGGTAAAGGTCGAGGTCGATGTCCCGGATGGCGTGCAGGGTGCGCCCGCGCAGCCCGAACCGGATCTGCAAGCCGCGCACCGAGAGGATGGGGTCTTGGGTCATGGCTTCCTCCTTACTGCAGATGGTTCTTGGGGTCGGCGGCGTCCGAGAAGGCGTTGCCGATCAGGTAAAAGGCGATGGTGACAAAGCTTAAAATCAGGGTGGGGTAGAGCAGCTGGTACCGCAGTCCTGCCTGCATCATCACCTTGCGGCCATCGTTCACCAGATTGCCCAGAGAGGGCGTTTCCACCGAGAGCCCAAGGCCGATGTAGGTGATGAACACCTCGTTGCCGATGGCTTCCGGGATGGTAAGCGCCATGCGCAGCATGATGACCGAAACCAGATACGGCAGCAGGTTGCGCAGCACGATGCGCAAAGTGGGCGTGCCGATGCAGCGGGAGGCGACGTTATAGTCCCGGTCGCGGATAATTAAGATCTGGTTGCGGATGAACCGCGCCATCTCGATCCAGCCCTTGATAGACATACCAAGGATCATCGTCCAGATGCTGGGGGTAGCCACATAGGAGATAAGGATGAGCACGATGGCGGTGGGGATGTTATCGAAGATGTTGTACAGCTCGGTGAACACAAAGTCCAGCCCGCGCACATAGCCCCACAGCACACCGGCGGTAATGCCCACGGCAGCTTCGATGACCGCCACGAAAAAGGCGATGGTCAGGCTGGTGCGCGCCCCCGCCCAGATGCGCGCCCACAGGTCCTGCCCGATGGAGTTGGAACCCCAGAGAAAGCCCTGCTGCCCCGGGGCGATGTTGCGGTACTGGATGCCGGTGGCGGGGTCTACAGCGCAAAGGTTTGGGTCTGCCTGCCCGGGCAGCAGCGGCTGCGCAAAGGCGAACACCACCACCGCCGCCAGCGCTGCCAGCAGCGCCACGGCAAGCTTATTTTTGAAAAAGGCACGGAAGGTGCTGCCCCAGTAGCTGTAACTGGTGCTGGCAGTGGCTTCCGCCTGCTGGCTGCTGAACCCGGCGGGGGTGAAAAGCTCCTCCTCCGGCAGGGCAGCCCACGCGGCGGGGCCGTCCTTTTGCAGGGTGTTCAGCTGCGTTTCCAGCTGACGGGAACACGCGCGTTTGAACATCAGCGGCCACCTTCCTTCTTGCCAAAATTGATGCGGGGGTCAATGAGCACCATCAGGATATCGCCCAGAATCAGCCCCACGATGCCCACACAGGCGTACAGCAGCACGATGCCCTGCACCATGGTGTTGTCGTGGCGCTGCACACAGGTGACCAGCAGCCCGCCCATGCCGGGAATGCTGTACAGGCTCTCGATATAGATGGAACCCACCACCGTATTGAGAAACGCCGAGGGGATATACTGCACCAGCGGCACCATAGCGTTGCGGAACACATGGTGCAGCGCGATATCCCGCCCGCACACGCCCTTGGCGCGGGCAAGACGGACGTAGTCCTTGTTGCTTTCGTCCACCATGTAGCGGCGCAGCCACATGGCGTAAAAAGCAAGGTTTGCAAGGCTCATGCTGCACACCGGCAGCACCCAGTAGCGCCAGTTTGCGGCGTTGAAAAGCAGCCCCACGCCCACCGCCGCCGTACCATACATCTGGATGTACAAAAAGTACACTGCAGCGGGCACAGCCTGAATGAGCACGATAAGCGCCGTACCCAGCTTGTCCGGCCAGCGTCCCTTGTACTGCCCCATGATAAGCCCCAGCGGAATGCCCAGCACAAGGCTGAGCAGCATGGCCAGCACGCCCATCTGTACGGAGATGGGCAGCTTCTGGGCTAAGATCTGGGTGACCGGAGCGTTTACCTTATAGATATGGCTCACGCCAAGGTCGCCGTGCAAAGCGTTTCTCCAAAAGCGCCCCACCTGCACCGGCAGGGGGTCTAAAAGTCCCATAGCCTGCAGCCCGGCCTGAATTTGCGCCTCGGACATTTTTTCGTAGTTTGCAAAGTAGCCCTCCACCGGCATGAGCCGCAGCAGGCAGAACACCAGAGTCACGATGATAAACAGCGTCAGCACCGAGCGCCCGATGCGCTTTGCAAGATATTGCACCATGGTGTGCACCTCTCTTTTTTCTAGCCCTTACCGTGCATCCCGGTTGTGGTTATACTCGTCCATGGAGACGTAATGGTCAAGGATATGGATGCCCTTGAGACGGTTGGTGGAAAAGCCGGTGGGGGCGTACTGCCCCTCCCACAGGTTCAACCGGGTGGCGATGTAGGGCGGCACCGGCAGGCTAAGCGGGATGACCAGCGCATTCTCGATGAGGTACGCTTCGGCATCGGCAAAGGCAGCGTACCGAGCGTCAAGGTCGGCAGTGATGGCCTTGGCCTTTTCCACCATGTCCATGTAGGTCATGACATAGTCGGCGGTCTCGCCGGTGATGATGCCGTCCTCCACGCCGGTGCGCAGAAAGGCGTAGCAGGTGCCCCGGTCGCCCGCCTCCTGATAGAAGGGGTACACCTCGGTCTCGGGGTCGGAGTAGTCCGCGCCCCAGTAGTAGGACATGAACTCATAGGCACCCGCGCGGCGCACTGCATTCAGGAAGTTATCGGACGGCCCCTGCGTGATGATGATCTCCACAAAGTCGAAGCCATCGTTCAGTACGCCCTCCACCTGCTGTTTGAACACCTGACACTGCTTGTCCCAGTCCACCACGGCGGGGTTGTAGGGGTACTGTACCTTGATGGGGAAGGTAGCCCCCGCAGCGGTCAGTTCCTGCACGGCGGCGTCACGGTACTGCTTGGCGGTGGCTTCGTTGAAGTGGCCGGTCACCTTGGCAAGCGCACCGCATTCGGTGTAGTCCACGCCCTTGCTGTTTGCGCAGAAGGAGGGCGGGGTGATGGTGTGCAGCTTGTAGTTCTCGTACCCTTCCGGCGCAGTGACCGCCAGCGTGACGGCGGGGTTGATGGCGTAGAGGAACGCCTTGCGGAAGTTGGTGCTGTTCACCGCCTTGGCCCAGTTGTCCGGCTGGTACTGGGCGTCCACGCCGGTGGTGTTCCAGTTGGGGAACTGGTGGGCGTAGGGCAGGAAGTTGAAGAAATAGAAGTAGCTCTTGCCGGTCTCCGGGCGCTCCATGGACACCATGTCCTTGGTGGTATCGTCCGCCAGCCAGCTGTCCAGAATGTCCGAGCTGATGGTGGCCTGGTCGATCTCGCCGCGCCGCACCATCTCCGGGCCGCTGATGAGCGCCTCCTGATTGTAGATGTAGCGGATGGTGTCGATGTACACGTTGTCCTTATCGTAGTTTTCGGGGTTTTTCTTCATCACCCAGTTTTCCAGCGGGGTGTACTCCGCCAGATAGAACGCACCGCAGTTGCAGGCGGTCTCGGCGCTGGTGCAGAACTGGTCGCCCAGCTCTGCCAGCATGGGGCCGTAGGCGGGCTCGAAGGGGGCGTAGTTCAGAAGGCTCAAAAAGCCCGGGAAGTCGTAGTTCAAGGTATAGGTCAGGGTGTGCTCGTCCACGGCACAAACGCCCACGGAGGAAAAATCCACGGCAGGGCAGGTGGTGGTGCTGCCATCGGCGGCGGTCACGGTGACGGTGCCTGCGGCGTCGATGGTGTAGGTGGTGCCGTCCTCGGCTACGGTGCCGTTGTTGGCGTTGTTGCGCCAGACGCAGTAGTTATAGTAGTCCTCAGCCCCGGCCACATAGGGGGTGACAAGGCTGGCAGTGCCGGAAGCGTAGTCCGGGTCCAGCAGATAAGCCAGCGCGTCCACAAAGTCCTGCGCGGTCACGGGGCCCAGCACTGCGCCGGTATAGTCCACCCAGTTCTCGTCCCGCAGGTGGAAAGTCCATGTCAGGGTGTCGGCGTCCCACTCCCAGCTGGTGGCAAGACCTTCGCGGATCTTGCCGCGGCTGTCGTACTCCACCAGCGTGTCTACGCAGTGGGTGCCGTGGTACAGGTCCGGGTCGGCAGAGCAGATCAGGTAGTTCAGGGAGGCGGGCTGACGGGCATACAGTACGGTGTAGGTGGTGCTGTCGCCGGTTGCGGCAGTGCCGCCCGCAGAGGAGCCGCCGCAGCTGCTCAGCAGCCCGGCAGCAGCGGTGGAAAGGGCTGCTGCACCGCCGACCTTCAAAAACTGACGGCGGGAAAAAGCATGATGCATCATAAAAACCTCTTTCGCTCTTTGTAAAAAAGAGGTAACGGAACCACATCCGTTACCTCTCTGTAACAAGTCCATCGGCTACCAACGGTAACTTTAAGCCCAGTATAGCATTGTTTGGGCGC
>NZ_JBBMEN010000034.1:0-14506 GCF_040096575.1 Faecalibacterium intestinale | reverse complement strand
AGGGAGGGGGGAGTCGGAACACCCCTCCCTGCCTCTGGCCCAGCGGAGCGTCTTTGCACGCTTGCGGCAAGCAGAAACTTTTCCCGCGGAGCACGTCACATTTTAAATCGTCCCGTCTGCGGGCAGACAGCCAAAAAGCGCCCCGCACTTCCGGTGGAAATGCGGGGCGCTTTGGTGATACGGGCTGGTACGCCTTATGCTTCCGGCTGAGACTGTGCCGCAGAGGACTGGGCGGCAATGAACTCGGCGGCATCGTCCGGGATGTCGTCCAAGTCCTCGTCGCTGCCGATGTCCACGTTGAGCGGCGGCTTCTTGAACAGGATATCGTACAGGATCGGCACGATATACAGGGTCATCAGGGTGGCGTAGCTCAGGCCGCAGATGATGACGATGGCCATGCCGCTCATCAGCTGGCTTGCCATATCGTTGCTGAACACCATTTGCAGCATCGCCAGCACGGTGGTCAGGGTGGTCATCAGGATGGGGCGCATACGGGTCTTGCCGGTAGCCACCAGCGCGGCGCGGCGCTCCATGCCGCCCATGCGCAGCTGGTTGGCGTAGTCCACGAACACGATGCCGTTGTTGACGACCGTACCCATCAGCACGATGAAGCCCATCATGGAGATCATGGTCAGCTGCTGGCCGGTGAGCAGCAAGCCCAGCAGACCGCCGGTAAAGGCCAGCGGCACGGTAAACAGCACGATGAAGGGAGACAGCAGGCTCTGGAACTGTGCCACCATAACAAGGTAGACAAAGGGCAGAGCCAGTGCCATCCACTGGATCATCTCGTCAGTCATATAGTTGACGCTGTCGCTCTCGCCGCCCATGGAGAAGGAGCAGCCTTCCGGCATCTCGTCGGTGAGGGCAAAGGCATCCAGCGCCTTTTTCACGGCACGCGCCTGCACCGTGGTGTTGTAGCCCGGGGCAGTCTCGGCGGTGACGGTAACGTACTGGTTCTGGTTCTCGCTGGTGATGGAGTCCGGTGCGTTGCCGGTGGTCCAGCTGGCGATATCTGCCAGTGTGCAGGTACCGGTGGCGGTGGTGCCGTCTGCGGACATGACGGTGGTCTCAAAGGTCATGTCCATCATGTTTTCCTTGGTCAGCGGGTCCAGATTGTTGCTGATCTGCACGTCCATGGTGGTGCCGTCCACGGTAACAGGGGTCTGTGCCGTGGTGGTGGTGGTCAGCTTTGCCGCGATCTGCTGGTACACCTGTGCAACGGTCAGACCGTAGGCACGCACCTTGTCGCGGTCCACCTGCAGGATGATGGTGGAATCGCCCGCACCCAGACCGTTGGTGGCATTCTGGAAGCCATCGGTGTTGTTCACGATGTCAATGACCTTCTCGGACAGGGCGGTCAGGGTCTCGGCATCAGTGCCGTAGATCTTGATGGTCAGACCGGTGGACAGCTGGCTGGTCAGGTCATCCGTCATGCCGTACTGCTTGACGGTGGCGGTGCAGTCCGCCACCCCTGCCACGGCTTCCTCCATGGCTTTGCAGGCGGCGTCGATCTTGGAAGAGGAGAGATCCTCGTTGAGCTTGACGTTGATCTTATACTTGCCGTAACCGTTGGCGGCGTTCAGCAGGTCGGTGATGGCAGAGGGCAGGCCGAGGTTGGAAACATCCATGCCCGCCACGGTGTTGTCGGGGGTAATGCCTACCTCCTCCACGCCGTCCACGGCCATCACAGCCTGCACCACCTTACCGGCTACATCATAGGACTCGTCCTGCGAGAGGGTGTCGGTAGTGGAAAGGGTGATCATGGCCTCGTTACTGGTGCTGGTGGGCAGCAGCACGATGCCCATGGAAACCACCCGCCAGCAGCAGAACACCAGCAGCAGCACGGCGGCTGCCAGCGGTATAAAGCGCTTTTGCAGCGCCTTTTCCAGACTGCGGCCGTAGGCGTCCTGAATTTTATCGAACCATGCCAGCTTTTTGGGCTGGGCGTTCTTCAGCACGGTAGCCGAAGCGGCGGGCACCACGGTCAGTGCCACGATGAGGGAAGCCATCAGGCAGTAGCCGATGCACAGGGACATGGGGCCCATCAGGCTGCGGATGAGGCTGGCAGAGAACACCGCCGGCAGGAACACGCACACCGAGGTAAGGGTAGACGCCACAACGGACATACCCACCTGACGCGCACCCTGCACCGCAGCGCGGGCGGCGGGCACGCCGCGGCCGCGCAGACGATAGATATTCTCGATGACGACCACCGAGTTATCCACCAGCATACCAATGCCCAGCGAAAGACCGGCCAGCGTCATAACGTTCAGGTCAAGCCCGGTGAAGTACATCAGCACCACGGCAAACAGCACCGACAGGGGGATACTGACACCGACCACCAGCGTAGGCTTGACGTCCTTCAGGAAGATAGCCAGCACGACAATGGCCAGTGCGGCACCCACCAGCATACTGGTGAGGATGCTCTTGATCAGGATGCTGATGTAGTTGCCCTGATTGGACAGCACCACAACGTGCAGCCCCTCATACTGGGCTTCCAGCTCCTTGAAAGCGTCCAGACAGTTGGCGGATACGTCACCTGCGCTGGAACTGTCGTCCTTGTAAATTTTCAGCACCGAAGCCTGCTCGCCGTTCAGGCGGGTGTAGCTGTCGGCGGCGTTGTCGATGATCTCCACGTCTGCCACGTCGGAAAGGCGCACGTCGCCGTAGCCCTCCACATGGAGCAGCAGTGCACCGCGGATATCCTCCACGCTGTCGTATTCCTCGCCCACCTTCAGCAGCCACGACTCGCCGCTTTCGTCCTTGACGTAACCGGCGGGCATGGAGAAGTTCTGGGCGTAGATGAGGGTGGCAAGGGTCTTGATATCCAGCTGCTTGGTCACATCGGCGCTGGCAAGCGCCTTTTCCTTGGCGGCCTCGTACTGGGTCTTGGCCTCGTTGAGCTGCTTTTCGTACTCGTTCAGCTGCTCGCGGGCTTCGGTAAACTGCATATAGGCAGCCAGCTGCTGCTGGGTAAAGCTGCCCAGTGCGTTGGAGAACTCGGTCATCATGCCGGGCACGTTGTCCATGGCCTTGATGGTGTCCTCCAGCGTCTTATAGATGACATTCAGGCTGTCCTGCAATTGCAGCTCGTCTACCAGATCCTCGGCGCCCTCACCCTGTGCGCCGGTCTCGGTGTTGATGCGGTTCTGCAGGGTCTGCAAAGCAGAGGAAAGCTTATCAGTGATATCGCGCAGCTCGGACACGATCTCGATCAGAGAGTCGATATCCCGCATACCGGTGCTGTTGAACTTATCCAGAACGCGCTGCAAACCGGCCTGCACCTCGATCAGTGCCTGCTGCACCTCGGGCTCCTTGACCACGGCGATCAGGTTGTTGACGCTTTGCAGCAGCGCTTCGGCCTGTTTGCGCACCACCTCTACGGCGCTGCCGACATCAGAGCTCAGGGTGCCCATGACCGTGTTGGACACGGTATTGCCAAAATTTTTGAACTGCTTATCGTATTCTGCGCGGCCGGCCTTGATCTTGGCCTCGGCATCCTCCAGCTGGGCGTGCGCCGCTTCCAGCTGGCTGTCGATGAGCTCCATCAGCTTTTCGTTGATGGCATCCACTTTTTCCTGATTCAGCTGCACCTGCACCAGCTGCTCCACAAGGCCGCTGGAGGATACGCTGGACACACCGCCCTTGCGCTGGACGTAGGGGGTCATGGTGTTCTTGATAAAATCAGAAAGGTCGTACACCGAACTGCCCTCGCGGCTGACAGCCACGGTCATAAAGGCGTTCATGTTCATGCTGTACTGCACGATAGAAGGAGTCAGTGCGGTCTCCGGCAGGTCGCTTTTGGCCTGATCCAGTTTGTTGGACACCTGCACCAGTGCGCTGTTCATGTCCGTGTCATCCACGAACTGCATCAGCAGCAGGCTGTAGTTTTCGGCCGAGGTGGCGGTGATCTTTGAAACACCGGGCACCGTAAGCGCATTTTGCAGCACGTCCGAGACCTCGGTCTCCACACGCTCCGGGCTGGCACCGGGATACACGGTGACCACCATCAGGTACGGTGTGCTGACATCCGGCAGCAGGTTGGTCTTCATCTTGGTGATCGACACAAAGCCGAGCATCAGCACCATGATGACTGCAACCAGCACCGTAAATGGTTTTTTGACACTGAATTTTTCCATCTTATCCTACCGTTTCTCTGCCGCACCGCCCGGCGCAACAGTTCCTCCCTCTTTATGGGGCAATGGGTTCCTAACATTCCTATTATACACGCAAGGCGTATGCTTTCAATAGCGGGGCGGCGAATCTTTTGCGAAAGTTCTGTCAAAATCTGCAAAACGCACAACTTTGCCGCCCCAAAACCGGCATTCTGTCTGCTTTCCTCCCTTCTGCCGCCGGACAGAATTCCGACACCTTTCCCGTACTGCATACGGTTGAGCGGGGTGTATCATTGCAGGGGAGGGGAAAAATTGGGGATGTACTCCGCAAGCGTCCTCGCCCTCTCCGTCACGGCTTACGCCGTGCCACCTCTCCCAAAGGGAGAGGCCTTGGCAAAAAGATGAAGTTTGCGGGGACTGCCAAGGGCTCTCCCTTTGGGAGAGCTGTCACCGTAGGTGACTGAGAGGGCGAGGATGCTAACCGCAGCGCCGCGCTTTCGCAGAAAGCGGCGCTGCAAATGCCGTTTGCCTTTACGACCCCTCCCGTGAAAATGCGTTTGGAGCGCTCCGCAGAGCGCGACAAACGCGAAATTTAAAATAATTCTTCCGCTGAAGATGCGCAGAGCAACGCGGAGCGCATTCCAAATCGTCCCGCCGTGGGACGCAAAGACTTTTCTTTTTGCATAGAAATGTGCTTTTGATTATGGTATACTAACAGCAGACTGAAAAAGCTGCCCCTTATAAGGGGCTTATCCGATACAAAAACGAGGAACACTATGAAAAAAGTCATTTCGGTCCGTTTCAAGGAAAACGGCAAAAGCTATTATTTTGATCCCAGCGATGCTGCTATCCACACCGGGGAATACGTTATTGTGGAAACTGCCCGCGGCGTGGAGTGCGGCGAAGTGGTGCAGGGCGTGCGGGAGCTGGCGGATGCAGCCGTGCCCAAGGCGCTGAAGCCCATCACCCGCATGGCCGACAGCGTGGATATCCGCCGGATGCGCCAGAACCGCGAGGACGAAAAACGCGCCTTCCACACCTGTCAGGAGTGCATCGTCCGCCACGGGCTGGAGATGAAGCTGGTGGAGGCCGAGTACACGCTGGACCGCTCCAAGATCATGTTCTACTTCACCGCCGACGGACGGGTGGACTTCCGGGAGCTGGTCAAGGATCTGGCCGGCATCTTCCACACCCGCATCGAGCTGCGCCAGATCGGCGTGCGCGACGAGAGCAAGATGATCGGCGGTCTGGGCATCTGCGGTCAGCCTTTCTGCTGCAACCGCTTTTTGAAGGATTTCCAGCCCGTTTCCATCAAGATGGCAAAGGAGCAGGGGCTTTCGCTGAACCCCACCAAGATCAGCGGTGCCTGCGGCCGTCTGATGTGCTGCCTTGCCTACGAGGAGAGCGCCTACGAGTACCTGAACAGCATCATGCCCATGGTGGGCAGCACGGTGCGCACCCCGGACGGTCTGGGCACCGTGCTGGAGGTGAACCCGGTGTCCGGCTACCTGCGGGTGCGCTGCGGCACCGAGAGCCTTGCGCCCCGGTACTACAAGGTGGGCGTGTGCGAGTATGTGAGCGGCGGCAAGCGTCCGCCCCGCCGTCCCGACCCGGACGATGATTACTCCGGCGTGCGCAACCCCGCCCCGGTGGTGGCAAGCTCCGACGACGAAAAGCGCCCCGCCTGCCCCCGCCGCCGCGCAAGTGAAAAGGAATGAACATCCGGGCGGTTAGTATTATAAAACTAACTAGGCTTCGTGATTTTCGCTAAAAATCTCCGGCAATTTTGGCTATAAGTTAGGCCGTGCTTTTGTGCAACCCCACAAAATATTTTATTTTGTGGTTGTGGCAGCACGGTTAGTCTTGCCTTTTCCGGCCTGCTTTGTTAGAATGCAGACAAGGATACAAATTCCGGGGGGCGTGCGTGGCCGTGCCAAGGTACGTTTCTTCATAATTACATCGGCACGGGATAAAAAAGGAGAGTTTATTATGGCACACAAGGTTTCTGACGCATGTGTTGGCTGCGGCGCTTGCGAGGGCGCTTGCCCGGTTGGCGCTATCACCATCGAGAACGGCGCTGCAGTTGTGAACGCTGATTCCTGCATCGATTGCGGTGCTTGCGAGGGTGCTTGCCCCACTGGTGCAATCGCTGCTGAATAATCAGTAGTTTTTGCTGAAAACGCATCAAAAAGGACTGCTGCACATCTGTGCAGCAGTCCTTTTTTGTGGTATCATAAAGTAAATTCATAAAAAACGCAGTTCGGCGCGTCTGCGGACGCGCCGAACTGCTGAATCAAAAAATATTTTTCCGCTGCACATGGCCAAAGCACACGCGGCGGCCATTCCAAATCGTCCGCGCCAAAAAAGAGGCACTGCGCAAAACACTGCGCAGCCGCCCCGCTTTTTGTTTCATGCACAAATTCCGCAGGAAAATACCCTGCATTTTTTGGAAGGGAAACGGCACACTGTCTATGGAACATTCTACGGAAGTTTTGTATAATAGAACTATGGTCTACTGCACCCCGGAGCACCGGTTCGGCTCGGATGCGCTGCTGCTGGCACGCTTCTGTGAGCCGAAGCGCAGCCAGAAAGCCGCAGACCTGTGCTCCGGCTGCGGCATCGTGGCGCTGGAATGGCATGACCGGGGGCACCGCGGCCCCTGCACCGCGCTGGAACTGCAGCCCGAGGGCAGCGCCCTGCTGGCGGCAGCGGTGGAAGAGCAGCAGCTCACCCACATCACCCCCGCCTGTGCCGACCTGCGCACATGGCGGCAGGACGAGGGGCAATTTGACGTGTGCGCGTGCAATCCCCCTTATTTTACCGAGGGGCCGCAGAGCAAAAACGCCGCCCACGCCCTTGCCCGGCACGAAAACACCTGCGCTTTGGAGGATGTCTGTGCCTGCGGCTTCCGGCTTTTGAAGGACGGCGGACGGCTGGCGCTGTGCCACCGCCCCGAGCGGCTGGCTGAGGTGCTGGCTGTGCTGCGCGCCCACCGGCTGGAGCCCAAGCGGCTGGCCTTTGTGAAGAACGCCCCGGAAAACGCACCGTGGCTGTTCCTTGTGGAAGCCCAGAAGAACCGTAAAACCGGCCTGCGGGTGGAGCCGGACGTGCTCATCCGCGCCGGAGCGGCGCTGTACGGACGATAAATTCAGGAGGTAATTATGGCAGGAACTCTCTACATCGTGGCGACCCCCATCGGCAATCTGGAGGATATGCCGCCCCGGGTGGCTGCCACCTTTGGCGCGGCTGACTTTATTGCCGCCGAGGACACCCGCGTGACCATGAAGCTGCTGAATTATCTGGGGCTAAAAAAGCCCATGGTCAGCTACTACGAGCACGCCTTGCAGAAGGGCGAAGCCATTTTGCAGCGCATCGAAGCAGGGGAGAGCTGCGCCTTGTGCAGTGACGCCGGAATGCCCTGCGTGTCTGACCCGGGCGAGGTCATCGTGCGGGACGCGCTGGCGCGGGGCATCAAGGTGGTACCCATTCCGGCAGCTTCCGCCTGCGTTACCGCACTGGCAGTCTCCGGGCAGGACACCTCCCGCTGGGTGTTCGAGGGCTTTCTGCCGGTGAACCGTAAGCAGAAAAAGGAGCGTCTGGCCGAGCTTTTGCAGGAAAAGCGCACGGTCATCTTTTACGAAGCGCCCCACAAGCTGCGCACCACGCTGGACGATCTGACCGCCGCCTTTGGCGCAGAGCGCAGCATTACCCTGTGCCGGGAGCTGACCAAACTCCACGAGGAGATCTGGAAAACCACCTTGGGCGAAGCCGTGGAGCACTACCGTGCCGCCGAGCCCCGGGGCGAGTATGTGCTGGTGATGGCGGGTGCGCCCGCCGGTGCCGCCGACGAGGAGGAGCTGACACTGGAACAGGCGGCGCAGCGCGCTTTTGCGCTGACCATCGAGGGCTTCAGCGCTTCTGCCGCCGCCAAGGCTGCTGCGCAGGGCACGGCCTATTCCAAGAGCGAAGTTTACAAGCAGCTGCTGCTGTTGCAGCAGACTGCCGAATGAGTATAGAGGAGGATATCTTTCCGTGACAAAACTACTGGTCCTGAGCGACAGCCACGGCGCGCGTGACGCCATTAAGCGCATTTTGAACAAAGAGCAGAACAACGTGGATGCCGTGATCTTTTTGGGGGACGGCCTGCGGGATCTGGAACAGGCGCTGGCCTTTTTCCCCCATCTGCGGGTGTATTCCGTGGCCGGCAACTGCGATTTTGGTGCACTGGAGCCGCTGGACGGCTTGGCAGGCTTCGATCAGACGGTGGTTTTCTATACACACGGCCATATGTACGGTGTAAAATACGATCTGGACACGCTGGCAGATGCTGCCGCCGCCCGGGGCGCAGAGGTGGCGCTGTTCGGCCACTCCCACATTCCCCACGCGGAGCAGCGGGGCAAGGTGTTTTTGTTCAATCCCGGCTCCTGCGGGCGCTGCTACACCGGCCCGGACACCTACGGTCTGTTGACGCTGGAAAACGGCGCAGTGACCGCCTATGAGCACAAAGAGGTACCCAAGCAATGAGCATCAACGAGGTGCGCTATCTGCCGGAATGCGGCAGCACCAACGCCTATGTAAAGGAACATTTTGAAGAGTTCGGCCCCGTTGCGGCGGTGTATACCGAAAACCAGACCGCCGGGCGCGGGCGGCTTGGCCGCAGCTGGGTAAACGCCGAGGGCAAGGCGCTGTACTACACGGTGGCCATCAAGGAGCCGCTGGCGCAGCCCGCCACCCTGCCGCTGCTGGCAAGCCTTGCGGTGCGCCGCCAGCTGCAGCTGCGCTACGGCGTGGACTGCCAGATCAAGTGGCCCAACGACCTTTTGCTGAACGGAAAAAAGATCGTGGGCATCCTGTGCGAGAGCGTGAGCTACGGCTACCAGCAGCAGGGGCGCGGCATTTTGTGCGGCATCGGCATCAACCTTGCCCAGCCCCAGAGCTATTTTGACGCCGCCGACCTGCCCCACGGCACCTCGCTGGCACTGCAGGGCGCAGCGGTGGATCTTGCCACCGACCCCGCATGGCTGGCGGAGGGGCTGACAGATTTTGGCTTTGACCGCAACCTGTACACCTTTGCCCGGGACGGCTTTGCGCCCTTCCGGGAGGAATACAAAGCCGCCTGTATCAATCTGGGCCGCCGGGTCACCTTTGACCTGCCGGACGGCAGTCAGGGCGCAGGCGAAGCCGTGGACGTGGACGCCGAAGGGCGTTTAGTGGTGCGCACCGACGCCGGGGAACAGCACGTTTTCACCGGGGAAGTGTCGGTGCACGGCATCTACGGGGCAGTATAATTATAAAAGGGGCAGATGCACAACCGTGCATCTGCTCCTTTTATCTTTGACGATTTGGAATGCGCGCCGCAGGCGATGACGGAAGGGGTTCTTGCCTGAACTCCCCCAGTCTGCTACGCAGACAGCCCCCTCTGGGATGGGGCCTTTGGCATGGCGGTAAAGTTTCCGGCTAAAGTGCAAAGTTTGCGGGTGCGCCAGAGGCTCCCTCTCCGAGGGAGCTGGCAAAACCGTCAGGTTTTGACTGAGGGAGTTATTTTTTATCTTCTCCGTTTCATCTGACGGCGGCGCTGGTTAAGGGTCAGCCCGCCGCCGCAGCGCAGAGTGGCAAAGCCCAGTGCGCACAAAATCAGAATCAGGGCGCAGAGCAGCAGCAGGGTGGCTTTGATATCGGTGCGGAAATCCGACACATACTCCCGGTGGGTCACAAGGTCTACCTGTCCCACCTCGTAGCCGTCCAGATAGACGGTGGCGGTGCCCAGCTTCTGACCTTCCTTGACGGTAGCGGAGACGCTCTCGGGCAGGTCGAAGGAATAGCTCACCTTATCGTCGCTGTGACCGTAGCCGCTGACCGGCGCGGCGGCGTACAGCTCCACAGACGGCTCGGTGCGGCACTTGTTCAGGTCTACGGTGGTCAGCACGGTCTGGGTATCCACCAGCGGACGGTCTGCAAAGCTGGCAAACGCCCAGTCGAACAGGTCGTCACACTCGGTAAACAGGTGCTCCAGCGTGTCGCAGCCAAGGATCACCAGCCCGTAGCTGTGGCCGTCCTGCTGGGCAAAAGCCACGATGCAGCGGCCCGCCAGCGTGGTAAAGCCGCCCTTGACCCACTGGACATACTCCCGGTAGTTGGCGCTTTCGCTGTTCATCAGGCTGTTGGAGCTGCTGATGGTACGCTCTGCCTTGCGCAGATTGGTGGCTGGCAGCACATAGCTGGCGGTGCCCGCCACCTGCGCAAAGGTCTGGTTCTCCGCGCAGGCGGCGGCGATCTTTGCCAGATCCTGCGCGGTGGACACGTTGCCGTAGTCAAACAGGCCGTGGGCACAGGTAAAATTCGTGCCGGTGCAGCCCAGTTCTGCCGCCTTGGCGTTCATCTGCTGCACAAAGCCCACCACGCTGCCACCCACGTCCCACGCAATGACGCTGGCGGCGTCGTTGGCGCTGACGATAAGCATGGCGTTCAGCAGGTCGATGCGGCGCACGGTCTCGCCGATGCGCAGACCCATGGTGGTGCCGTTGGCGTTCTGGATATCCTTGAACTCCTGCGTCAGGTCGGTGGGCACGGTCACTTCACCGTTCAGGTCCTTGCCGCTTTCCACCAGCAGCAGGGCGGTCATCAGCTTGGTCAGGCTTGCCACATATTTCTGCTGGTCGGCGTTCTGGCTCAGGATGGTCTTGCCGGTGTCCGCGTTGAACAGATACACCGACTCGGTCTCGGTAGCGGTCTGGACGGGCATGGGGTATGCCGCAAACCCCGGCAGCGCTGCCGAAAGAGCCACTGCCAATGTGAGCACCAGCGCCGCCAGCCGGCGGCAGAACGTGTTATGAAGCATGAGCGTACCCCCTATAATCAACTTCTTCAGCGATAAAGCATATCACAGATGCCGGTAAAAGAAAACCGGCTTTTTTCAGGCAGCAGCCTGCTGCTGCGGACAGCCCGCAAAGGCCCAGTCCAGAATGGCCGCAGCTTCGGCGTAGATGTTTTTCCGGTCCGAGCCCAGAATGACCAGCCCGTAAATGGTATTCCCCTGCTGGGCGGCGGTCACATAGCAGCGCCCGGCTTTTGTGGTAAACCCGGTTTTCATGCCGTGAATGTAGGCACGGTAGCAGCTGTTTTCCGGGTCCAGCATCTTGTTGGTGGAGCGGATACTGCGCGCCGCGTGCAGGTTGGTGGCCGGGATCTCGTATTGCAGGGTATCGGCGATCTGCCGGTATATCTCGTACTGGGCACAGGCTATCGCGATCTTTCCCATATCCTGTGCGGTGGAAACATTTCCATCGTCGTACAAGCCGTGCGGGCAGGAGAACCGGGTGCTGGTGCATCCCAGCTGCGCCGCCCGGGCGTTCATCTGCTGCACAAAGGCCGGGATGCTGCCCGCCACGTCCCACGCGATGACGCTGGCGGCATCGTTGGCGCTGCACACCAGCAGCGCATACAGCAGGTCGATGCGGCGCAGCTGTTCGCCCGCCGCCAGCAGAATGGTGCTGCCGTTCTGACTGCGGATCTTTTGGAATTCCTCCGTCAGGTCGGCGGGCACGGTGATGGTCTCGTCAAGGTTCTTGCCGCTTTCCAGCAGCAGCAGGGCGGTCATCATCTTGGTCAGGCTTGCCACGCAGCGCTGCTGCCCGGAGTTCTGGTCCAGCAGCACCTCGCCGGTGACGGCGTTGATCAGGTAAACACTTTCCTGTGCATTGGCGGTCTGGATGGGCATTGCGTATACCGCCCCGCCCGGCAAAGCCAGCGCCGCAGCCAGTGCCAGCGTGAGCACCCATGCCGCCAGCCGGCGACAGCTTTTTTGAAGATCCATGAACTTCTCCCTTGATGATAAAGCGTCAGCTTGCTATCGCAGTTTGCGTTTTCAATGCACGAACAACATCCGCAAACTGCATATCGCAAATATGCTATTTTACTCTTGCACTCATTTCCCGCCTTGCGATAGAATAGAAACGGCGAGACCCGTCTTTATAAAGAATACCATAAACCAGCCAAAAGAAAAAGGGTGAAAGGTGGTTTTTAACAATGTTCTTATCTTTTTGTGGAAAAAAGCCCCGGGATGAAGGCGCAGCTTTTGTAGCTCCCAGCGCCACCGTGCAGGGGGATGTGGTTTTAAAGCCCGGCTCCACCGTCTGGTACGGCGCAGTGCTGCGCGGCGATGACGGCACGCTGACCATCGGCAAAAACAGCAACGTGCAGGACAACGCAGTGCTGCACTGCGACATTGGCGGCTGCGTGACCCTTGGCGAAAACGTCACGGTAGGGCACTGCGCACTGGTGCACGGCTGCACCGTAGGGGATGGCAGTCTGATCGGGATGCACGCCACATTGCTGAACCATTGCGTGGTGGGCAAAAACTGCATCATCGGGGCAGGGGCGCTTGTGCCGGAGGGCATGGTCATCCCGGACAATTCGGTGGCGGTGGGCGTGCCCGCCCGGGTCATCAAGCAGGTGAGCGCCGCGCAGATCGAAGCCAATCTGCACAACGCCGCCCATTATGTGGAGCACGGCAGACTGCACGCGGAGCAGATGAAAAACGGGTGAGAGTGCACACAGGGAAAAACTCCCCCAGTCATCGCTGCGCGATGCCAGCCCCCTCTGAGATGGGGCCTTTGGCATAGAGGTACAGTTCCCGGCTCAAGCGTAAAGCTTGCGGGCGCGCCAGAGGCTCCCTCCCAGAGGGAGCTGGCAAAACCGTCAGGTTTTGACTGAGGGAGTTAAGTTTTTCTTCTCAAACGTTTCATTTTGTATTTTTTTCGCAGTGCGGTACAAAGTTTCAGGAACTTTTTTGATTTTTCACAAAAATGTAATGACTTTTTTCGTAAAATCGGGTATACTGTATCTTGCAGGGACAGTGGGGCCGCAACCACTTCCCCGCACATGATTCCTCCTCACACCAAAGCAATACCCCAAACAAGAACCCCCTCCGGTGTACCGCAAGCGCCGGAGGGGGTTCTTGTTGTTTCGTTATTTTTTCAAAGGGTACGCAGCTTTGCCGCAAACACCGAGAGCACCACTTTGGGGTTCACCTGTGCGCCCAGCCGCTGCAAGGCGGCATCTGCCAGACGCACCGCCTGCCGCGCCTGTGTGCCCTGCACCGGGGCGCGGGGACTGCTGCGCAGACCAGCTGCTGCCACGGCGCGAAAATCGGTCAGCAGGGCGGCTGCGGCGGCTTTATCCTTTTCGTAAGCGGCAAGCAGCACGGCGGCGGTGTAGCTGTCCCGGGCGGCGGCAGCGCGGGCAAGTTCCAGCGCCTTTTCCACCTGTGCAGCGCGGGCTTCGTCCCGGGCGACCGCCAGCACCGTGCCGATATGACCATCGAACAGCTCACTGTACAGTGCGGCTGCTTTTTTATCCACCCCCTGCGCCGCGCAGTAGCGGGTGCAGTCGGCGGGGGACACCGGTGCCACCGCAAAGCTGACGCAGCGGCTGCGGATGGTGGGCAGCACGCTGGCCAGCGAATCCGCCGTGAGCAGGAACAGCACCCCCTCCGGCGGCTCTTCCATGACCTTGAGCAGGGCGTTGGCGGATTCCTCGTTCATCCGCTCCACATGGTACAAAAGCACCGCGCGTCCCTCGGCGGAAAGGCTGGTGTTGAAAATTTCGCTGCGCATGGCGGTGACCTGACCCACCAGATACTTCCCGCCGCTGCCCATGCCGGACACCGAAATGGCTTCCCGCACGATGCCGGTCTCCACCGTGCCGCTGTCGCGCTTACCGGCCTTTGCCACGGCGCGGCAGCACTCGCCCCGCAAAAGGGCTTCGGCGGCGGCACCGCCGGCGGGGTAGAGGTAGTCGGCGGCGATGCAGCGGGCGGCAAAGCCGGTGCCAAGACCGGCTTCGCCCACCAGCAGCACGCTATGGGTCAGCCGGCGGGTGGCCAGCATCTGCTGCACGCTGGTTTTCAGTTCTGCGTTGCCTTCCATGCGGTCCAGCATCATGATGGGGGTACTCCTTTTGTGAGACGTAAGACGATTTAAAATGCCCTCCGCGTTGCTCTGGGCATAATTCAAGGAAAAAATATTTATAATTTCGGAATACCGGAGCGTCTGCGGACGCTCCGGTATTCCATTTTCACGGGAGGGGTCGTAGAGGAAAACGGCATTTGCAGCGCCGCTTTCTGCGAAAGCGCGGTGCTGCGGGTGGGCGCTCGCTCCCCCGGGGGGAGCTGTCGCGCAGCGACTGAGGGGCTGCAAATCGGCGGAGCCGGAAAAAACGGTTAAAAGATCTTCACGCCGAACAGGCGTGAATCTTCAGTTTTTTCCGGTGTAGCCCACTTCTTTAGGATTGTCAAGGGCGAGCAGCCCTTGGCCTGTTGCGGGGTGGGTGGAGTCCAGAGGTAGGGAGGGGGGAGTCGGAACACCCCTCCCTGCCTCTGGCCCAGCGGAGCG
>NZ_JBBMEN010000033.1:0-14900 GCF_040096575.1 Faecalibacterium intestinale | reverse complement strand
AATGCTGTTTGTCAGGGGCAGCGGTCGGTTGGCGGATTTTTTCATTTTGGGGCTTGACTTTTAATAGTTAGTCTCCCGCCCCATTATACCACATTGTCGAGGTTACTCATCATTATTTTTAATGTCAGCTTTCCGATATTCATTGTTGATATTTACAGCTACGGCATTGCTTATATCCACATCCACAATACTGTAAACGTAGCCGTAACTGAAATCTTCCCCCGCCACATTTTTGAAGCGTTTCGATACCTGCCCGATTTCTTCTTGCAGTTCTGACATTTCAAGACATTCATCCGTTATGGTATATGTCAGGCCGTTATATGAAATTTCATCATAGTTTGCGGCGTTCAGCTCATAATACGGCAGAGATTCATTTAACGCCTTATTTTTATCGGCGGTATCGCGGAGCGCACCGCAGACCGATAAGCATATAAGACTTACAAGCACAATTACCACGGCAAACAGGCACTTTTTATTCACTGTTTTTACCTCCCTCCCAACCATGAAACCAAACCAAACTGGCAATCAGCAGACAAACAGTGCAGCATACAGAAATAATCATACCGCTGAAAAAATCGGTTTTTACCTGTGCATACAGTTGGGGGCTATCCCATGCAAGCACAGTGTAATCCATAGCACGAACGCCCCAGGCCCAGGGAATATATTTCCATGTAGCGTCACCAAGCCCTGTTATCATAAGGGCAGCTATTAAACTCCCTGCAATTCCCAATCCCATAGATGCACCTTTTCCGAAGCTCATTCCCACAAACAAATGAATCAGGTAAATGGGAAGCATGGTAATCAACAATAGAATCCCTGCTTTCAGGTAAAGGCTTGCCGGAGCACCCCTATATAGTGCAGCGAATGTTCCTAACGCTAAAAATGTTGCGCCAAAAGCACAGATCATCAGAAAACCAAGTTTACCAATATACGTTGCCGTGCGAGATGGGATTGTTCCCAACAAAAGCTGATAATGCCCGGCCTGATTTTCGATCTGAACAACCAGGCCCACAATAATGCCGATCAGAAACGGGAACGCAACGGCCAGCACTTCCAGATAGGCACTGATTTTGGTTGCCAGTTCCCATCTGGATATATGATAGTAACCCGCAAAAATCGCCGCACATATAATTGGAATCATGCTGTGCATATAGAGCAAAATGCTATGTCTACACTTCTGATATTCTGCTTTCCAGCAGCGAACCACAGATACCATAGTTACCCCACCTCCTTTTTCTCAAACCATCTTGCAGTTAAAAATGACAGCGCCGCAAACCAGGCCAGCGAAATGACCAATACAAGTATAATCATCCAAAATGCCATTGCCGTACTCTGATCTGCAACCGGCTCACCATTAGGCAAAATACCTAACACGGAAATCATAAGATGCGGCACCCAGCTATACGGGCAGATCATCCACAAAGAGGTTGTAGCCGTGAAAAGCCCTAAAACGCTTCCAAGTCCGGCATTAAGAATAACCGTGACAAAGATACCAACTTTTTTTGATAACCATAAGCACAGCGGAACTTCCCATAGGCTTGCAATGACAATACAAGTTGTTCCGGCCGCAGCCTGCCAAATTCCGATTGTCAGGGGAATTTCGTTGATAACTAATATTGCAAAACCGCCCAACAGATTTAGCGCCAGGAAAATAAAATTCCCCACACAGGAGTAAATACCGGCCACTCCAATTTTTGCTTTCCAGACTTTGTTCTGCGAAACAGGCAATGAAGCAACGGCACGATATTTTAGTTTGCCATTATCCCTCTGTTCAATCAAGGCACAGGTGAGCGTAAGGAATCCAGGATAAAGCAGGATATACCACCAATTATAAGAATTGAGCTGGAACCAAAGAGGAGCAAAAAAGTTCATAAGCGCAGTTACAAACGGGGCCAGAACGATCAGCGTTTTTGTGAAAGTTCTCTTATGCTTTAGGTTCTCTGCCTGAATATATGCCATCTCCATTTAATATCCCTCCTTACCATTTCTGCGAATAACATCCATAAAGAGTTGTTCCAAATCTTCACCGGCGCGAAGCTCTCCCTCATATCCAAGGACGCCGCCAGCAATGATACCCACATGATCTACAATCTGCTGGACTTCTGACAGAATATGGCTGGACAAAATAACTGTAATCCCTTTGCAGGGAAAAGAGCGAATTAACTCTCGAAGTTCCTCAATCCCTAAAGGGTCAAGGCCGTTAGTCGGTTCATCCAGAATCAAAAGCTGGGGACTGTTCAGCAATGCAATAGCAATACCAAGCCGCTGCTTCATACCAAGAGAAAACTGCCCGGCCCGTTTCTTGCCGGTATTCGTGAGCTGGACAATTTGCAATACCTCGTTAATTCGTGCATCGTCCAGGCCGAGCAATGTAGTTCTGACTTTGAGATTTTCGTATGCAGTCAGATTTTCGTAAAGCGGGGGCATCTCAATCAAAGCACCGATATGCTCCAGATCATTCCGCTTCCACGGGTGGCCGTCAAACTCGATGCTTCCCGATGTGGGGCGCAAAATGCCGGTGAGCATTTTTAAGATCGTGGATTTGCCAGCCCCATTCGGCCCCAGCAGACCATAAACCGAGTTGCGCCGGATGTTCAGTGACACATTGTTTACCGCCATTTGCCCCTTGAAATTTTTGCAGAGGTCAGTCGTTTTCAAAATCATATCCATATAATCAAGTCCTTTCTTTGGTTCTACGGATAGCATACCGGGCAATTTTGAAGATTTCATAAAGATTCCCGAAAACAGAATATGAACAATACACCGTAACCGTGGAGCATATCGCAACAAAGCACCAACCTACGCATTTAGGGCCTTAAAAAGCCCTATATTTCAAGGTTTTTCCCGCATAGTCGGCGGGGTATGTGAGTGTTTTATCCTAGGATAACAGTGCTTCAGCTCCAACATGATCTGATCGATCTTGTCCTCAATCTCATCGGAATAGACCATGGCATACTCTGAATGATGATCATGTTGATGCTTAAACAGTGCTAAAAAGGTTCTGACATTGAAGCACAGCTCCATGTCAGAACCCATTTATTTCACAAATTATTTTTTGGGGTTACGTCGCCCGCTGTTTTCTGAGCCACGCACTTCCTCATGGTAAAAGTAATCCACAATGACCGGGGCGGATATTGTCAAGGGAAGTAAACGGGTTTCATCTCTAGGCGCCCACCGATTCATCTTGTTTGGTGTTTTGCATCCACCGCACTAGCGCTTCGGCGTCCTGTTTGCCTTTGGCGTACATTTTTTCAAGGCAGGCGCGGTTCTTGGTCAGGGTGGACATTCCCTCGGTGCTGTCCGGGGCGATGATGCAGACAAGGCCCTGTCGCTCCAGCTCCCGCGCCCGCTGGACAGCCGTGTTGTACCGCCATGCCCGGCGGCGCAGCCCCTCGGCTGCAGCGGGGTAATGCGACTGCAGCAGGTGTGCCAGATGCTTGTCCCGGGCATCACTACTCACCAGCCCGATGGGCTTGGTCAGGATGAGAGCCACCCGGTCGCAGCCGTGGGCAAAGGCCCATTCCAGCGGGACGGGGTCGGCCAAGCCGCCATCAAAATAAGGTATGCCGTCGATGACGCAGGGCTGGTCGATGACCGGAATGCAGCAGGACGCCATGAGGATACGGTAGTCGTCCGGGTGGAGGTCTGCCTTTGTGAAATACTGCGCCTCGCCGTTCTGTGCATTAGCGGCCACCACGCAGAGCTCTGCCGGGCTGCGGGCAAGCGCCGAATAATCCAGCGGATTCTCGCCGCCTGCATTGCTGAGGGTGCCGTAGACATAGCCTAGATCGAGATAGGAGTGCTTGCGGATGAGGTTGTGCACGCTCATGTACTCCCTGCGGAAGGAGTATTCATCGTAAAAGGGCTTGTTCCGCCCATGCTGGCCTGCCAGATAGGACGTCATATTGGCGCTGCCCGCCGAAACGCCGATGCAGAGATCGAAGCGGAGGTCCTCCTCCAGACAGCGGTCCAGCACGCCAGCGCCGTAAATGCCCCGCAGGCCGCCACCCACATCGATGACACCGTATTTCATGGTCTGTTCCTCCATCGTTTAATTCCATTTCCCTCCCAGTATAACGGGACGGCGGGAAATACTCATTGAGCAAACGGCGGGATCTGATGCAATTTGCGGCAGAAAGCAGGATCTGCCGCAATGGGGGCAAACAAAAAAGGCCAGCGTATCATGTGCTCTGTGATATGTACCCCTAATACTGGGTGTCCAGTATTAGGGGTACATATCATTGACATTGAGCCAAGTGCCAGTGGGTTGTACCATTTGGCCTTCGGACAACCGCTGCATTCGTATCGTCATTTTGAACCTGCTCCGAAATCGTCATGCCTCGCACGCCTCCCGGAGAGCAGGCAGCAGCTCATCCAGCCGCCCGTCCAGTCCGAAGGACTTCTCTTTGATATTGTCCGCAATATAGATCTCCCCCAGATTGATGGTCACATAAGTGGCGTTTGGCTCGCTGGCCACCAAGCGCATCATCGGAGCCTTGATCAGTTGATTACGCCAGCCAATGCCCAGCTCCAGAACCACCAGTTTCTTCCCGTGGTAGGTTTTCAGAAAGTTTTGGAACCGTGCCTGAGCAGCGGTATCCGGAATCATTCTCTGACCCGCGCCCATGTGGATGTCCATGGGACCTCCGCACTTGGGACAGCGCGGCACCCACTCTGTAGGCACATGGCCGCCCTGTTCGGCAGCGGATAATTTTTCGGCCACCTCTAAACTTGAATAGAGGGTGTCGTGGCAGGGGCGGGCACACTGCATCGTAAACCAGTTGCCCTCGATCTCATAGATTTTCGTCGGATCGAAGCCACACAGTTCAAAGTGACCTTCTCCGTTTGATGTGACGACAAAGCAATCTTTCTCTCCCACAATGGCCTTCAAATCGTTCATCACCGGCGTAGGCTGGTACTGCCCGCAGTAATGATGGATGAGCCGAGCCCAGAAGGCCCACTTTTCCTCCTCGCTGGGCCATCCGGCCATCATGCCCTGCAAAATACAACGTAAGCCGTATTTTTGTTTGAAATCCCCAAACAGTTTTTCAAAGGCCGCATTGTCCGCAAACAAATGCAGTCCCTCGGTGATGGACAGGCCGTTACTGGCCCCGATCAGGATAGCGTCCGCTTCTCTGAATTTTTTCGCAATAGGATTCCAATCAATCATATTCGTTCGCTCCTTTCTATTTTATGGTTGCTGCGATGGATCGCACCTTCCGGAGGGCAGCTAGAGTTTCCGCCAAATCTCCTTGCAGATACAGGCTACGCCCCCGCAGATGCTCTGGCCTATGAGCTGCCTCTCGATTAAGACATGCATAAAAGACGTTTTCGTTTTTGGCAGTAAGTTCCCAGAAGGGCAATTTGATGATGCTGGGCGTCATCTCACCCACGCCAAGTTCCAACAGCAGGACTTTTTTGTCGGACTGATCCATTATCCAGTGTCGCAGGAAGCTATGGTAGCGGTGCAGACTATCCTGCCAGAAGGTTCCCTCCAGGAAGGTATAATCTCTTACCCAGGGCACCAGCACTCGCCCGCAATCCGGGCAACGAGGAACAGCCTCCTCCGGCAGGCGAACACCTACCAAGCAACCAGTCAGTTCCTTCACCAGTTCGCGGTTTTCCCCAATATCATCCCGGCAGGGCTGACTGCATTGGCAGTAGCTAAAGTCTCCCTGAAAGGCGCAAATTTGTTTCTGGGGAAATACTCGAAAAAACTGCTGATCCACATTGGTGGTCAGAACAAAAGCAGGTTTATCCGCAACAAGCGCCTGCAGGTCCAGATAGGGCTGCCCAGTAGGGGCTTCCCACATGAAGCGGATATATTGACTGTAATACCCCCACTGTTCTCCATAGCTGGAAAAGCAATGGTAGAATCCAGCCAGCGGAGAGGTAAAGCCATACTGTTCGCGAAAGGGAGCCAATGCCTCCGAAAGTGCTGGGGACCAATGGTAGTGGTCGTATCCAGCCGCGCTTGACAGGCCGGAGCCGCCTCCGATCACAACAGCATCTGCTTGATCAATACGCTCGGCAAGTTCCTGAAGCGTCGCTTGGTTTGCAACCCTCATCGATCGTTATCTCCGCTGTCCATGGTATCCCGTGCATCCCGTAGCACTTGAGCAATGTCGGCCACAATGGTCATGCCCTTGTCCTCCAACTGCTTGGGCAGGAAGTCATACTTGTTGTTGACAGCAATATACCGAGTATGTGGAAAGCTGAGGGTCATGTTCCAGAAAGGTTCTTGGATAAACATGGGAGTCATTCGACCAACGCCCAGCTCCAGGAACAGAATTTTGCTGTCTTTGTGTTCCAGCACATAGCGAGAAATTTTTTCGTACTGTTCTTCGTATTTCTTTCCTTGCAGAAAATTCCCATATCCTCGCACCCAAGGGAATGCCTCGCCGCCGCAGTGGGGGCACCGGGGAATAAGATCCGTGGGAATCTTCGTGCCATCCCCCATAGCGGCTACCATATCAGCCACCGGCTTTATCGCATCCCAAGTGTCATCGGTACAACAGGCGGCACACTGGAAGAAGCGGTGATCCCCCTGGATTTCTGCCACCTTCTCCTCCGGGTAAAGTTTGACAAACTGGGTATCCTGGTTCGTGGTGAGGATGAAGAAGTCCTTGCCCTTCAGCAAAGCGTCTAAATCCAGATAGGGATGACGCACCGGTGCGGTCTGGGTGGTGTGAAGGAAAGTGGCGAGATACCCCCAATACTCTTCCCTTGTCTTCCAGGGGTGCATCATCCCTGCAAAAGCACCTTTGAAGTGGTACTTCTCGGCAAAAGGGCGGAAGTATTTGCGGTAGGAGTCGTTGTCCTCGTAGTAAAAATCTCCGCCACCGGCAGCGGACAGGCCGGAGGCCCCGCCCACTACCACACAGTCAGCTTCCTTTACCTCCTGTACCAAACGATGGATCTGTTCGCTATACGGCAGCGGCTTTTTGTCAGTCAGCTGATAAGGCGTACCGCCGGAAGCATAGATATGATAGTGCCTGGAATAATTCATCTGGGTCTGCATGACCAGATCATCATAGAAGTTCATTTTTACCATTCCTTTCAAGTGGGTGTTATTTTTATTCTTACTTCAAAACATTTTAGCATCCTCTTGCGCTGCTGTCAATATGTTGTTATAATAAAAATAACATCAAAGTAAAAAAGGAGATCAGACAATGAAATATCCCACCCGCCTTAGCGATGCTGTTCATATTCTGGCTTTTATCGCTCTGTACCCAAACTGCGACCTGACCAGTGACAAGCTGGCAGAGAGCATTCAGACGAATCCTGCCTATGTGCGCCAGCTCATGTCCGCCCTGCGGAAGGGTGGACTGCTGGTCAGCGTGAAGGGACATCCCCGACCTGCTCTGGCTCGTGAGCCGGAGAAAATCACTCTACTGGATGCCTATCGGGCAGTAGAGGGCGACAAGCCACTGCTCCATCAGGACATCCACACCAATCCTGCCTGTGGCGTGGGTGTAAATATCCAACTGGTGCTGCGGGATTTTTACTTGGACATTCAAAAAACAGCGGAACAAAGAATGCAAGAAATCACGCTGAAAGATGTGCTGGAACAATATCACATGAAGTTAGAAGGGATGCTCTTGTAGCGTTTATGACAGATTGATTCTCAGAAACTCTTCCATAAAAAACGGTCAAGAATTTCTGCCCTATATACAAAAAAACCGCCGAGGACACCTCCACAATGGGAAGAGTCCTCGGCGGTATTCGTTTATCAAGTGTGCTGCAGTCTGAGAACGTCCTTCTGTACAGCTTTCTATCCGCATCAACGATATTTTCGGAGGGGCGGTACAAAAATATTCAGATTGATCGGCTTTGCGATAAAGGGATGCTATTTTGCAACAGCCCCAAAATCAGCTTTTTCTTAATTACAGCTGGCCCATAGCATGCTTTGCAGCCAGCATACCAAAGGTGTAGCAACGACCCAGAGACAGACCGGTCTGGTGGAACGGATAGTCTGCACCGCCGTAGAACACACCGCCTACATTGCCCACGCAGTACAGGCCGTCGATGACGTTACCGTCAGTGTCCAGTGCCTGACCGTTGGCGTTGGTGTTCACACCGGCGCAAATGGCAGACACGCGGATGTGCTTGCGGATACCCCAGAAGGGAGCCTTCTCGATCTTGTGCATATAGGTGCTCTTCTTACCAAAGTCCACATCGCTGCCCTTGTCGCACAGCTCGTTGTAGCGGTCGATGGTCTTTTGCAGCTCATCGGCGGGGATACCCAGCAGACCAGCCAGTTCTTCAATGGTATCAGCCTTGTAGGTGTCGATCAGGTTGGCAAAAACACCCTGCGGGTTCTCCACCGCACCGGGGATATACTTCGTCATCACCTGCTCCGGCACCGGGCTGTTGGCGTAGTTCATGTAGTCGCTGTCGTAGATCTGGCAGTACCAGCCCAGAGAGCCGTCCGGGTGGTTTGCGTCCACATTGTCACCGTTGAACTTGGGCAGATACTTGGTGATGTTGCCCATGTAAACAAAGCCGGTATCCTCGTTGCAGAAGCGCTTGCCCTCCATGTTGACATACAGGAAGGGTTCCTCGTACATCAGGCCGGAGTCGAAGTCATGCATCATCTTGGTGTGGCCCAGATTCTCCATCTTGGCGCCGGCGTCAATGGCCATGATGTAACCGTCACCGGTCTTCTGGTACTGCTTCTTGTCGTAGCCGTCGATGTCCGGGCACCAGCGCTTGACCATGGCATCGTTGTTCATGTAATCACCGGTTGCCAGAATGACACCCTTGGAGGCGTTGAACTGGATGTACTTGCCGCTGTCGTCCTTGGCGATAACGCCGGTCACCTTGCCATTCTCATGCACCAGTTTGACAGCAGGGGTATTGAAGAAGGTCTCCAGATTGGAGTTCTTGGCCTGCACATTCTCCAGAACGGCTGCCAGCACGTTGCCCACATTCTGGGGCTTGGGGCCGATCCACGGAGCAAAGAAGTAGCAGTGCTCGCTGCCGAAGTCGTAGGTATCAGTGCGGTCCTTCCACACACCTGTCAGGTCTTGACTGGTGCACATGTAGGCAAAGATTCCCTTCTCGTCATTGTGCAGCAGATCAGAGGGGTTTGCATTGCTGTCCACCTTGCTGCCGTCGCCGTACTCTGTCTCATCGGTCAGACCGGCGCGGTTCAGGTACCACATCAGGGCCTCTTCGGAGTTCTCGACATAAGCGTTCAGGATATCGGTATTGGAGCGCCAGTCGCACAGGCTGTTGGTCATGTGCACCCACATCTTCTTGCCAACCTCGGTGGACTTGGACTTGATGATGGCGGAACCGCAGTTGCCTTGGCTGACCACGACGCTCTGCTTTTGCAGCAATGCCACATGGCCGCCCAGTTCAGCTGCCCAGCCGGCAGCAGGCACACCGGCAGCACCGGCACCCACAACGACCACGTCAAAGTCTTTAGTCTCGTCAGGGGTGATGTCGCCTAGCTCACAGACAGAGGACTCCACTTCCTCGGTGGTCAGTCCTTCGGGCACAACGGTCTCAGCCTTGTTGGCCTCGGTGGGGGCAACGGCCACGCCCTTGGCCTGATTGATGCAGCTCTCGGCAGCCTTTTTGATGGCGTCGGAGGTGATGGTAGCGCCGGAGTGGCCATCCACCTCGCTGGACTGTGCATCCAAGATCTTCTTCACCATCTCATCGGCGATATCGGCACCGTAGCCCTTGGTTTCGTTTGCCACATCGATCTGCACATCGGTAATGGTATCTGCATTGAAGGTCATGGTCACAGTGACAGGCGTTGTGGTGTTGATGCCGGTAGCAGTGGCGCTGTAGGTGCCTGCGGTATAGGTACCGGCAGCAGTGCTGGCAGCGGTGCTGCCAGCAGCTGCGCTGTTGCCGCAGCCGGCCAGCAGGCCTGCGGCAGCTGCACCCAAGGTAGCAGTGCGCAGGAAGTTGCGACGAGAAATCTTTTCGCTCATAATCGTTCTCCTTGCCTTTTCTTTTTTCTTCGTGTGATCCGTGTTTGGCAGCAAAGTCCGCAGACTTTGTTACTTGATAAACAAAGCTTACACGTTAGAGCCGCGCGAAGGTCAAGGGCCATTTTGACAAAAATATCACAAGAATTTGTCTGATATAACAAATTCTCGTGATATTGCAATTTTATGTATATATTTTTGTCCGCGTCAGGTGGTAATTCACGATGCTCCCATCGGGCTGCTCCCGGCTAGCAGCGATGCTGCTGAAGGTCTCGCCCACCGCACGGAACCCGCGCTGCACGATCTCCGCATGCAGGTCGTCCAGCGAGTCCCACCCAAAGGACCCGCGATAATCCTTTTTCCAAATGGTAGTCAGATAGTCTCCGCCGCACACCACCTCCACATGCTTTGTGCGCTTCAGCCCCAGCCTGCGGGCGGCATCGGCCTCAATCATAAGGCCGTAGTCGTACTCGTTGCGTCCCACCCGAAACTGCTCCATCACCCGCCGGGGCAGGCGGCTCACCCAGCGGGTCGCAGGCATACATTCCAGCCATTCAGCCTTTTCCTGCTGCAATTCTTTATCCCGGTCTGCTGCTTCTTCCTGTGAGAAGGTCAGTCGCCACATTTCCGGGAAATTCTGCACCCAGATGCGCCCAGCATTCTGTTCCAGTGTGCGGTACTGCTCCCGCTTGTGTTCCAAAAAACGGATGGCCAGTTCGTCCAGCACCTGCCTGCGCCGCAGCTGGGCGATCTGATGGTTGAACATGGCGTCGCTCTGCTCCACCGTGGGTGCGCCGATCAGCTCTCGGCATTCTTCCAGCGAGAGCTCTGCCGCCCGCAGTTCCCTGCACAGGTTGAACCGCCGGGTATCAGTGACTGTATAGTAACGGTAGCCGGTATCCTCGTTGACCTCGGGGTGAATCAGGCCCATTTTTTCGTAGTAGCGCAAAGTATGGGTTGTGACACCAAGCAGAGATGCCATCTCACTGATGGTATAGCGCATAACAGTAAGCTCCTTTCCGGGCAGCAAAACCTTAGAGCTGCTCGAATGTTATTTTTCTATCCATCCTTATTATATCGTATCCGCGCACCGTTTCAAGTAAAAAAACCTTGCCGTTCTCCGCCGGAAAATACCGGGCAGCAAAAACAGGGCGTTGACTTGGATGCCGTGACCGGCAGAGAGTAGGACTGAGTTTTAACAGAATAAATCCAACATCTTAAACCTGCTGCATAAACAAAAATCCGCCGAGGATGCCTCCCAACTGGGAAAGCTCCTCGGCGGTATTCGTTTAGCGGGTCTGCGTTTTTTCGGTGGTGTCCTTTTCCTCCGCAAAAAATCGTTCCACGTTTTTCTGTGCCCGGACCAGTTCCTGCATCTCGTCCCGTGCTTTGCGATAGTCCGGGTAGGCTGCTTTCTTCTTAGTCAGCAGTTCTGCGAACTCTGCGTCCAACTCCTTGACCTTCGGCAGCTTTTGCAGCCCGGCCTCGTCAAAGGCAGCTTTTGCCGCCTTGTGCAAGGTAATCTCCTCCCGGTGGGCATCCAAAAACTTTTTACTGTACCCTGACTTGCGGTAGGAATCGTAGGCCGAGCGGGTCTTGGCATAGTTGATGATGTGCGTTTTCATTACCGCAATTTCCGTCAACCTCGCTTCTGCTGCCTTGATAGAATTGCCCATGGTATGATAGCGTTCGGTTGCCGCCGCTGCACGTTCCCGCAGTTCCTCGGCACTGCCGATTTTCTGCTCCTGTAAAAACAGCAGCGTTTTGGACATTTCTTTCAGGTTGAACTTGGTCGCCCACTTTTTGTAGCCGACGCTTTTGCCCTCTGCCATTTTTCCCTGAATGTCCACCAGCAACTGGAACGACTGTTCTTTGAGCGGCTGCTTCTGGTGCGGCTGGTGCTTCGCCTTTCCCTCCAGCACCGCCTTGATCTCGTCCTCGCCGTAGCCGGTACCCAGTGTGCGGAAACGGATAAATCGTTTCTGCCCCTTGCCCTTCACTGCCGTATGCTTGCCACGCTTGACCTCATAGCCCTGCTGCTCCAGCTTTTGCAGAAACGCTTCGTAATCCCCCGGTTTTTCTGCAAGGATTGTGTCGATGATTCCGCACAGGCGGTCACGGTTGCTCTCCTTAGGCGGGTAGACGATGCGCTTCTGCCGTTCCCGGTAGGGTTTCTTTTCAATAACAGACAACTGGTGTTCCAGACAAATCAGGTCGCTCAACCGCTGCACTGCCAACGCCGAAAAGAAAAAATCCCGGAACTTTCTAGTGCCATCCAGTGCCATAGAATTGAAGATCACATGGTTGTGGATGTGCTGCCGGTCAGTGTGCGTTGCCACTACAAAGGCGTGCTTGCCCTTGGTAAAGCGCATGGCCAGTTCGTAGCCCACCTTGTTAGCCTCCTCTGCGGTGATTTCTCCGGGTTTGAAGGACTGCCGAATCTGATATGCAATCACGTCATTTTTCTGTCTGCGCCCTGTAACAAGTTCGTACTGCCGCTTGGACAGCATAAATTCTTCATCTACAGTCAAGGGGCTGCATTTATAACTGCTTACAAGCTGCCCCTGCTCCGTTTTATCCGGGTTTTGTGCATAGTCGGTGCGGCTTTTCAAGCAAGCCGCAACAGACTTTCCCTTGTTTTTATGCAGCGCAATCAGCCGTGTTGCTGCCACCTCAAACCACCCCCCATAAAGAAAAAGCCGCCCGAAGGCGGCATATCATTCATCAGGATTGACGAAACAACTTTTCAAAATCAGCGGCCCCGGCCAGATACATTGCCTGATATCGTACGCTTTCCAGCTCATTGCAGATCTCATCCAGCTGAAGATACTGCTTCCATGCTGCTTCGCCCACCATTTTCCGGTGTGCGTCTTCCGCTGCCAGTTTTTTCTGCAGGAGTTCGTGATACCGTGCATTGCTTCCCAATTCATCCCGAAAAAGCGTTGTCTCACGGTCATTGAAATAATCCAGCATTTTATCTTTATCCATCGTTTCCTCCATTACAGTTCCGTAAGCCATTCGCTGAATCGCTCGACGGCTTCCACAATCGCCGTTCCTGCCACGATGAGCAAAAAGCACCCGAACTCTGCCACAAAAAGGATCAGGAACTGTGTCCATTCCCTACAATAAAGAGTATAAAGTCCGCAGCCAAAAATATACAGCATCGGCAGCGCAAGCACAAATGCCGACAGATTCAATGTCAATTTCAGCATCAGCGCAAGGAAAGCCGTAAGCAGCGAAAGCGGAAGAATGACCATCTTAAAAATGAACCTCATATCGAGCACCTGCCTTTCGCCCTTATTATAAAGGTATCTCCGCATCCATTGCAAGGATGTCAATCGATATGTAATCCGCAGCTCCTCTCTGCGGAAAAAAGTTAAAGTTCAGACAGTTTGGAAAGAATCTGTTTTCCGATGCCAATCAGCTCGTCCAGCCGATGCCGCAAATCTTCAATGTCTGCAGCATAAAGCTGATTGCTTTCATTCACACGTTTTGCCACCTGATTCAGATTGTTGCTGCAATTCTGAAGCAGGTACGACATCCGGCGCAGCTGCGGCAGGTCAAGATTCAAGCAGTATCCGTCCAATGCCATTTTGCGGATATACGCACTCAGACTGCGGATGCCCATGCCATACATCTTTTCGTAAATCCGATTCTTTTCGGTTTTTGTGATGCGCAGGATCAGAATCTCGTCCCTCTTTTCTCTCATCGGGCATCACCATCCCGGTCCGAGTAGCTGCGGAACGGCTTGACCGGTTCCTCCTTATCCGACTTTTCGTTCAGGGCGGCCAGCACGGAAGGGCGCGCAGATTCCTCATCCGGCATTTCTTCCATCTCCGGCTCGTGATGTTTTTCGTCCACATCCAGCTGTGCATTCAGTTCAGCCAGCCGTGCAGATTTTTGTGCCAGTTCTTCTTCCTGCGGAAAAGGCTTTTCCACTTCTGCCTGTGCCGCCGTCTGCTGCTGCAGCAGATTCTCCAGTCGGTTTTCTGCATTGGCAATGCGCTCATCAAAACCGGCCAGCAGGTTGTCCAGTCGGGTGATATTGCCGTGCGGGTCGGCACCAAGTGCCACCGGATAAATCGCCTTGCCTTTCAGCACCGCCTGCTGCTCGTTCCGGACCGGCTCATAGCGCACCGAAAGCTCAAAGCCGCGGTACTCGCCCAGCACAACAGGCTCTGTGTCGGGAAGTTCTTTTGCCGCCAGAATCAACCGTTCACCGGCAGTCTTTTTGTCATCGAACATCATGCCCTTGATGGTCATCCCGCAGAAGTTTTCCTTGTCCTGCGGATGGGCCGCAGCCGTTTCCGCATCGGTTTTCAGTGCGGAAATATGCGCTCTCTGCTGCTGAATATCTGCCGGGAACTGCGTCAGCAATTTGTCTTCCAGACGATATTTCTGGCTCTGGTGGTCGGCTTTCAGAACCTTCAGCTTGGCGACCTGAACGTCCAAGTCCATCTTTTCCTTGATGAGCGGGTTTCCGGCACACAATGCCTTGATCTCCGCATAGGAAAGCGCCTGCTCGTCCACATCCTCGCAGGAGCGAACCGGGGATTTGCTGGTCATAATCTGCGAGATAAATCGCTGTTTATTCTCAAGGGTCTGAAACAAGTACGAGTCAAATGTCCCTTCCGTGACGTAATTGAACACCTTGACTTCCTTATTCATATTGCCCTGACGGATGATGCGACCATTGCGCTGGGTCATGTCGCTGGGCTTCCAGCCAACATCCAGATGATGCACCGCCACAAGTCGGGACTGGACGTTGGTGCCCGCTCCCATTTTTGCAGTGCTTCCGAGCAAAACTCGCACATCGCCAGAGCGCACTTTGGAGAACAATGCCGCCTTTTTCGCTTCGGTGTCAGCGTTGTGGATAAACTCGATCTCGTTTTCCGGCACACCGGCAGCGACCAGCTTTTTGCGAATATCATCGTACACGTTAAAGTTGCCGTC
>NZ_JBBMEN010000032.1:0-20337 GCF_040096575.1 Faecalibacterium intestinale | reverse complement strand
GAGGACACGAAGAAGTGGGTGCTGTCCCCTGAACGCAAGGCTCCGCAGTCCACGAGAGAATATGCAGCCCATCGGTTGGATACCGTGTTGGACAAGTTTCTCAAGACCATGCAGACCACCGCTGCCCGCTTGCAGGAGAAGCTCCTGAAGCCGGAGGTCCGGCAGAAAGGCAAGGAACAGGTCAAGGAGAAAGCACGGGATTCCGTTCTGCAACTGTTGAGCCGTTTGCAGGCAGAACAGGCGCAGCGGAATCCATCTGTACTTTCAACTGCGGAAAAGTCAGAAAATCGCTTTCAATAATAGTACGAGGTGATGTTTATTGAGCAAAGAAGTCAACGAAGAACGTGCTCCCAGAACCGTTGAAGATGTGAAGGAAATGCTGGCCAAACACTCCAACGGAGAGATCCAGCGGACGATCCAAAACTGCATCACGATTTTGCAGAATGACCACGTGCTGGCCGATGCCATCCGGCTGAACTTGTTGAGCGAGCGCATCGACATTGTAAAGCCTGTGGACTGGCCCCGCTCCGGCAAGCCCCTGAACGACACCGACATGAAGTATATCCTGCGTCGGATGGAGAAATACGGCATTTCCAGCGAAAAGAAAATTGAATCTGCTATCCGCATCGTTGCCAACGAGAACCGTTATCATCCCATCCGGGATTACCTGAACGGCCTGCAATGGGACGGTACGGAAAGGATAGCCCACGTCCTACACCATTTTCTCGGTGCTGCGGAGGACGAGTACACTTGCGAAGCCATGAAGATTTTCTTGCTGGGAGCCATTAAGCGCGTGTTCCAGCCGGGATGCAAATTTGAAACCATGCTCTGTCTGGTGGGCGGGCAAGGTGCGGGAAAGTCCAGCTTTTTTCGGCTGTTGGCGGTCAAGGATGAGTGGTTCTCGGATGACCTGCGGCGGCTGGACGATGACAACGTGTACCGCAAGCTGCAAGGTCACTGGATCATCGAAATGTCGGAGATGATCGCCACCGCCAATGCCAAGAGCATCGAGGAGATCAAGAGCTTTCTCAGCAAACAGAAAGAAACCTATAAAGTCCCCTACGAAACACATCCTGCCGACCGTCTGCGTCAGTGCGTCTTTGCTGGCACGACCAACCGGCAGGATTTTTTGCCCCGTGACCGCACGGGCAACCGCCGCTTTATCCCTGTCCCAGTGGATGCGGAACTGGCCGAAGTCCACATCCTGGACAATGAAGCTGAATCCCGTGCCTATATCGACCAGCTCTGGGCAGAAGCCATGACCATCTACAACAGCGGCAGCTACAAGCTGTCCTTCAGCCCTGCCATGCAGGAAACGCTGCAAGCCCACCAGCAGGACTTCATGCAGGAGGATGCACAGGCTGGTATGATTTATGCCTTTCTGGAGGACTACACGGGTGACCGGGTGTGTTCCAAGCAGCTCTATGCGGAAGCACTGGGCAACACCAATATCCCGGCAGAGTGGGAGACCCGTGCTATCTGCGAGATCATGAACACGGGTATTTCGCGCGGCGATATCCAAGGCTGGCAGGCTCATAAAACCGCCAAGCGTTACCCGAAGTACGGCGTTCAGAAAGGCTGGGAGCGCGTAACCAGCCCCGAAACCGGGGCTGAAGATTTCTCCGAAATAACGGATACGGAAGCCGAGCAACTGGACTTTCCCTTCTGATGGATAGCGGTTACACGTTTGGTTACAGGTTCGGTTACGCTGCAGTTACGGCGCAAAAGCCGCACGACTGCTGCGTTTTCCTCTTTCTGTAACCATGTAACCTTAAAAAGATAAGAAAAAGTATAAAGCTCACCGGATGTCCTGTGTGCAGAAAAAGAGAATTTTCCTGCCCGGTTACAGGTGTTCGGTTACAAGGAATTGGAGGTCTGCCTATGAAGGATGTCCCGATTTGGGAAAAGAGCAATTTAACGCTGGAAGAAGCTGCGGCTTACTCCGGCATTGGCATCAACAAACTGCGTGAAATTACGAATGAAGATAAATGCAAATTCGTCCTTTGGGTGGGAAACAAGCGTCTGATTAAACGTCGCCTGTTCGATTGCTTTGTCGAGCAAGCATATTCTATTTGAGAGGCTACCAAAGGCTGCAAATGTGAAACCGTCCTTTTCTCATTCGCTGCGGGTGGAAATCGCATGGTTGATGTGTTATACTGACACTGACCTTATAGATGCGCTTTTCACAGAAAGGAGCTTCTAAATGCCTGAAAAGCGCAAGGATAGCAAGGGCCGTGTTTTGAAGGATGGCGAAAGCCAGAGAGCAAACGGCACCTACGACTATCGTTATACCGATATCCACAAGAAACGGCGTTGTATTTACGCCAAATCCCTGACAGAGCTGCGGAAGAAAGAGGATGAGCTGTGGCGTGATCTGGCAGACGGCATCGACTACGCCGCCGGAGAGATGACGGTGGCTGATCTGGTTGACCGCTATATGAACCTGAAACGTGGGTTGAAACCCAATTCACTTCGGTCGTACAACACAGCGGTCAAGCGGATTCATGCGGACCCTTTCGGGCAAAAAGCCATCAAAACGGTAAAATTGTCCGATGCGAAAGGCTGGTTCGTGTTTCTGCGTGACAGCGGTTTCAAGCAAAACACCATAGGAATCCTGCAAAGCGTTGTCAGACCGGCGTTTGAGATGGCGGTGGAGGATGACATCATCCGCAAGAATCCATTCAAGTTCAAGCTGTCGGACGTTGTGCCGAAGGACGCTTATGTGCGCAATGCCCTGACCAGAGAACAGCAGGAGAAATATCTGCAATTCGTTCAGGACTATGGCGGCAACTATTATGATGATATCGTCATTCTTATGGGAACCGGCTTGCGTGTGAGTGAGTTGTATGGCCTGACACGAGCAGATATCGACTTTGAACGGCACTGTATCCATGTCCGGCGGCAGCTTTGCCGGACGGCTGAAAAGCCCTACTTTGTCACACCGCCGAAAACAAAAAGCGGTATCCGCAATGTTCCCATGACGGATACTGTTCGAGCAGCGCTGTTGCGTGTGGTAAAAGCCAGAGCGTCCACGAAAGTGGAAGCGCTGGTGGATGGCTGCAGCGGATTTCTCTTTCTGGACAAGTCCGGAATGCCGAAGGTGGCAATGCACTTGGAAAACTATATGCGTGGCGTGCAGGGAAAGTTTGAGAAGGTGTACGGCAAACCTGTTCCGCGCATTACACCTCATGTGCTGCGACACACCTTCTGCACCAATGTTCAGCAGGCCGGGCTGGATGTAAAAAGCCTGCAATACCTGATGGGACACTCCAATGCCAGTGTGACGTTGGATGTTTACACGCACAGCAGCTTTGAATCGGTTGAAAGAGCCTTTGAACAGATCGCCGGCAACCTGTGATTTTCGACGCATGAAGCGGAATTGCTTACGCCGAAACTTACGCCAAAACTTACGCCAATCACCCGGTAAGTGGCGTAGATTTGCGTAGAAAAGCGTGGATCGTGCAAAAACGGAGAATCTGGAAAAATCGGCTTGTGGCCTTGATAATTCTACAAAAGTCTACGTTTCCCGATATTCGTGATTCGGCTCCAAAAGTGTGGTTTGGAAGGGCGGCATGTACTAATCCGTACCAGTCTTTCTTAATAAGATACACCAGAGAGGTGGAATTTCTCTTCGGAGAGGTTCCATCTCTTTTTATGTATACCCCGCACCCCTGCTGCCCACCCTAACAGCAACGGAAAGGTGGTGGCTTCATGTCCGGCAAACGGGTGCTGGCGGTGTATGCTGCCTTGCTGCTGGGGTTTATGGTGGTGCTGTGCCGGTTGTATCTGCTGGCGCAGCACCCCGCCTATGCCGCGCGGGCGGCGGCGCAGAGCACGGTCACCCTGCAGCTGCCCGCCCGGCGGGGCAGCTTTTACGATGCACAGGGGCAGCTGCTCACCGGGTTAGAGGAGCGCTGGCAGGTGGTGTGTTTTCCCGGGCAGGGCAATTACGACCGGCTGTATGCCTGCACGGACGCCGCCGGGCAGGCGCTTTTGTACCGCAGCCGCAGCCGCGCTGCGCCGTTTTTGCTGGAGGTGAACTGCGACCCCGCCCGCCTTGGACTGACCGGTTACCCCACCGCCCGGCGGTATGCCGCAGTGCCGTTGTGTCAGCATCTACTGGGCTATCTGGATGGCACAGGTCACGGCGCTGCCGGGCTGGAAAAGGCATTGGACGCCGTGCTTTCCGGCACAGGGGAGCACAGCAGCCTTGTCTGCGCCGTCACAGCGCAGGGTACGCTGCGCACCGGCGAGACGCCCAAACTTTTGCAAGCCGACAGCGGGGCGCTGGGTGTGCAGCTGACCATCTCCCGTCCGGTGCAGCGGGCGGTGGAAGCGGTGGCGTCCACCACTATGCAAAGCGGCTGCATTCTGGTGTTGGATACCGCCACGGCGGCGGTGCGCGCCAGCGTCAGTGTGCCGGGCTACGACCCGGAGCACCTTGCCGACAGTTTGCAGGCGGCGAACAGCCCCTTCCTGAACCGGGCGCTGCAAAGCTATGCGGTGGGGTCGGTGTTCAAGCCGGTGCTGGCGGCGGCTGCACTGGAAGCGGGCTTGCAGCCGGTTTTCGAGTGCACCGGCGCGGTGGTGGTGGATGGGCAGATCTTCCGCTGCGCGGGCGGGGTGCCGCATGGGCAGGTAGACCTTGCCGCTGCGCTGGAAAAAAGCTGCAACGGCTATTTTATCTGCCTGGGGCAGCAGCTGGGCGCGGAAAAACTGTTGGACGCCGCCAAGGCGTTCGGCTTTGGACAGAGCCTGCCGCTGGCAGAAGGGCTTGCCGCCGAAGCCGGCCAGCTGCCTGCCCCGCAGGAGCTTGCACAAAGCGGACAGCTGGCCAATTTCAGCTTTGGGCAGGGTAGTCTGCTGGCGACACCCATGCAGGTTGCGGCGCTGTTCAACACCATTGCAGCGGACGGCGTATACCGCGCGCCCTATGTGCTGCAAGCTACACTGGACGAGACTACCGGGCAGCCCGTGGAGACCCTCAGCCACCCTCGGGGACGGCGGGTGCTCCCGGCGCAGAGCGCAGCGCTCTTGCGCACTATGTTAGTGCAGGTGGTGCAGCAGGGCACCGCGCAGGATGCCGCCGGGGTTTCCGGCGGGGCGGGCGGCAAGACCGGCACCGCCCAGACCGGGCAGTTCACCCCGGAGGGCACCGAGCGCTGCAACCTGTGGTTTGCGGGGTTCTGGCCGGCAGAAAAGCCCCGCTACACCATTGTGGTGCTGCAGGACGGCGCGGTGCATACGGCGTATTCCGGTGCAGCCATCTTTGCACAGGTGTGCGCCGCGCTGGAAGCGGCGGGATAAATGCGCGGATTCCGCTTGCAATTTTGGCTTTGTTATGCTACTATATAGTTGTGTTTTTGCGTGGATTTCCGTATTTACAAATAAAAGGAGCGTTACGATTCATGTCTGTTATCGAAATTGTTGGCGGTGCCATTCTGCTGGTGGCTTCGCTGGTCATCGTTTTCCTCACCCTCATGCAGCACACCCACGGTCAGGGTCTGTCCGGTGCCATCAACGGCAGCGTGGGCGGTGCCAACAATGCACGTCTGACCCCGGCGGATCAGATGCTGGCTAAGGTCACCCGCATTGCAGGCGTGGTGTTCTTTGTGGTCGCTATTCTGGCCTGCCTGTTCGCAGGCCGTCTGGCAGGCTGAGAAGGCGTTGCAGCCCCGTGAACGGACGGGGCTGTTTTTCTGTGCAGAAAAAAGTGCGGGCAGCCGGTTCTGCGGGCTGCCGCAAAGAGGGGACAGGGGAAAGCGCCCGTCCCAAGGCAGGGCTGTGCTCCGCAGGAGATGCACGGCCACGGAAGTGAAGGAGAAAATATTTTATGGCAATGCGCGATAAAATTGAGCACGCGATCCAGAATCAGCCGTGCACCGTAAAGGATCTGAAGAATAAGTTCGGCGGGGATCGCGGCGCAGACCGCAAGGTGATGGAGGCCGTGGACCAGCTGGTGCACGAGGCCGTCATCTGCCAGCGTCAGGGCGTGTTCTTCACCGTGCGCAGCGGCCGTGCCGACAAGGCACTGCTGTGCAAGGTGGTAAAGCTGGGCAAAAACTTTGCCTTTGTCATGCTGGAGGACGGCACCAGCGATATCTTTATCCCCGGCCGGTTCACCCGCGGCGCAATGCCCGGCGACAAGGTGTTGGTGGAAAAGTTTGCACACCCCCGGGTAGAGGGCAGCGATGAGGGCGAGATCCTTGCTGTTCTGGAAGAGAAGAACGCGCTGGTGGGTACCATGCACCGCATGGAGGGCCGCCTGAAGTTCGTACCGGACGATTGCCCCGCTATCTCCATGCAGGTCATGCGGGACTGCGAAGGCAGCGCCAAGGACGGCGACAAGGTGGCAGTGGAGATCCTGCTGCGCGGCAACCGTCAGGAGGATCACCGCGTGGGCGTGGCCATGCGCTTTGGCAGCTGTGACGAAGCCAAGCGCTGCGCAAAGGCACTGCTCTACGCGCAGGATATCCGCAGCCGCTTCCCGGACAAGGTGCGGGACGAAGCCAAAAAGCTGGACAACGCCGAGGTGTCTGCTGCGGACTGCGAGGGCCGCATGGATCTGCGCGCTCTGCCCATCTTTACCATCGACAGCGCCGAGACCAAGGATATCGACGATGCTATCAGCCTGACCAAGACCCCGGACGGCGGCTTTGAGCTGGGCGTGCATATCGCGGATGTTTCCAACTACGTCAAGCCCGGCACCGAACTGGACAACGAAGCCTTCAGCCGCGCTACCAGCGTCTATTACGCCGATCAGGTGGTGCCCATGCTGCCCAAGCAGCTGTCCAACGGCATCTGCAGCCTGAACGAGGGCGTGCTGCGGCTGGCTTTCTCCTGCCTGATGCGGCTGGATAAGGACGGCAACCTGACCGATTACCGCTTTGTCAAGTCCGTCATCCGCAGCCGGGTCAAGGGCGTGTACTCCGAGATCAACGCCCTGCTGGCCGGCAACGCCGATGACGAGCTGACCGGCAAGTACCACGAGGTACTGGCACAGCTGCCTGCCATGAAGGAGCTGTACGGCCACCGTGCCCGCCTGCGCAAGGAGCGCGGCTGCATGGATATCGAGAGCGGCGAGGTAAAGCTGATCCTCGATGAGGACGGCCACTGCATCGATGTGAAAAAGCGCACCTCCGGCGAGAGCGAAGCCATGATCGAAGAGTTCATGCTGCTGGCAAACCAGTGCGCCGCCCACTTTGCCCGGGTGAAGCAGATCCCCTTTGTGTACCGCGTGCATGAGGAGCCCAACGCCGAAAAGCTGGAGCGTCTGCACGGTCTGCTGCAGGCCTGCGGCGTCAACGACCACTTTGCAAAGGACGTGCCCACCCCCAAGGAGTTGAGCGCTATTCTGGAGGGCGTGCGCGGTACTGCCTATGAGCAGATCATCAACACCGGTATGCTGCGCTGTATGTCCAAGGCCGTGTATGAGGAAAAGCCCAAGGGTCACTACGGTCTGGTTCTGCAGGATTATGCCCACTTCACCAGTCCCATCCGTCGCTACCCGGACCTGGCCATCCACCGCATCATGACGGCGCAGCTCAAGGGCACCGATAAGGACACCATGATCCTGCGTTACAGTGAGTTTGCCGAGGATGTCAGCAAGCAGGCCAGCGAGCGCGAGGTGATCGCCATGCAGATCGAGCGCAAAGCCGAGGACTGCTACAAGGCCGAGTATGCCCGCCGCCATCTGGGCGAGTGCTACGAGGGCCGCATCTCCGGCGTGACCCAGCGCGGCCTGTTCATCGAACTGGAAAACGGCGTGGAGGGCTTTGTGCCCGCTTCCAGCCTGACCGCCACCGGCACCATGCTCACCGAGGGCGTCCGCCTTTCCGACCCTGTTTCCGGCAAGAACTGGAATCTGGGCGATACCATGATGATCACCATCGTGCGTGCAGACGTCAATCTGGGCAAGATCGACTTTGAGGTCGCCCCGGAAAGCGCAAAGCAGTAACCTTATAATAGAACAAAAGCAGACTGCCCCCGAAGCAGCGCACAAGACCGTGCTGCTTCGGGGGCGGTTTTTATGTTTTACGGGGGATAGGCGGGGCGCTGTCGTCCGTAAGACCAAGGATATAATCTGTACTGGTATGGTAGAGGTGAGCAAGCTGGATCAGCACCTCGGTGGGGATATCCCGCTTGCCGGTCTCGTAATTGGAGTAGCAGACCTGTGTGCATTTCAGATACGCCGCAACATCCTTTTGCAGCAGATCACGATCCTCTCGCAGATCTCGGATACGTTGATACATGGTGCTTACCTCAAAGGCTTTATTCAAGGTAAAGTATAGGCATAACGAAATGTTATATTGACATATAAAACAAAATGTTATATCATAGAATCGCGTCGGGAACAGCTGTGAATCTCCGGCGCAAAAGGGGAGAACATCATGAAACTGGAATTCCGGCAGACGGTGACCTGCAACCATCTTACGCTTGCAAGGGTCTGCAAAACCATTGACTGGCAGCAGCCGCTGCCCCGGTGTGGAGAATATGTGACCGGGCTGGAAACGCTGGACGGCGAGCAGGAACTGCAGGTGCACAAGCTGCTGCACCGGACACAGGACGGCAGCTGCCTTGCGGAGTTGCCGGGCTTTAACATCGCGCAGCTGCGGATTTCTTACCGGGAGCTGGAGCAGCTGGCCGAAAAAAAGGGCTGGACGCTGCAAAAGCTGTAAAAAACTTAAATTTCCCTCTTGCATTCTGGCCGATTCGTGCTATAATAGTAGGGCAATCGTTTCCAAGGCCGCTCGACGGGGTAGCCGATATTGAAGGTTGTGATGGGCACATACATTAAATATGGCCCCAATACGTCAGAACCAGAATTGAGGTGAAAAGAATGAAACAGGGTATCCATCCGAACTACGTTGACTGCACCATTACCTGCGCTTGCGGTAATGTCATCAACACTCGTTCCACCAAGCCCGAGATCCACGTCGAAGTTTGCTCCAAGTGCCATCCTTTCTACACTGGCAAGCAGAAGCTGGTTGACACCGGCGGACGTGTTGAGCGCTTCAACAAGCGTTTCGGCCGTAAGTAATTATAGGCTATCTCATGCCGCTTCCTTCGGGAGGCGGCATTTTTGCGTTTTGCGCGGGCAAATGTTTCGTTTTCCCACACAGGATTGTCTTAATTTAAACACATTTTCCGTCTAAACTATAGCAGTTCCAAACCGGAAAGCGCTGCGTCCATGCCGCTTTCCGCAAAACAGCTTCTGAATAAAAGGAGAGTTTGCTGTGATCGAAGTTTCTCACCTGAGCAAGTCCTACGGCAGCCGCCCTGCCGTGCAGGATCTCTCGTTTACGGTGCCAGACGGCCAGATCTACGGCCTGCTGGGGCCCAACGGCGCGGGCAAATCCACCATTATGAATATCCTCACCGGCTATCTGGCACCCACCGAGGGCGAGGTGAAGGTAGCCGGGTTCCGTCTGCCGGAGCAGGCACAGCAGGCCAAAGCCTGTGTAGGCTACCTGCCGGAGCAACCGCCGCTCTACCCGGAAATGACCGTGCAGGAGTATCTGGACTTTGTGGCAGAGCTCAAGGGGGTCAAGCGTGCGCAGCGCAAGCAACAGGTGCTGGCTGCTGCCCGCCGCACCGGGCTGGAAGAAGTGCTGCCCCGGGTCATCCGCAGCCTGTCCAAGGGCTACCGTCAGCGGGTGGGCATTGCGCAGGCGCTGCTGGGCAGCCCGCAGCTCATCATTCTGGATGAGCCCACCGTGGGGCTGGACCCCGCGCAGGTCATCGAGATCCGCAACCTCATCCGGGAGCTGGGCAAGGCGCACACGGTCATTCTGTCCAGCCACATCCTCAGCGAGGTGCAGGCGGTGTGCCAGCAGGTGCTCATCCTCTCCAAGGGACGTCTGGTGGCTGTGGGCAGCCCGGAGGAACTGGGCGAGACTTTGAACCCCGGCAGCCGCCTGCGCGCCACCGCGCAGGGCGAGACCGATACCGTGCTTGCCGCAGTGCGCAGCGTGCCGGGTATCTGCCGGGTAGAACTGGAAAGCGCTGCAGACGGTCAGGTCACCTTTACCGCCGAGAGCGAGGACGCCGCCGACCGCCGCGCCGCCGTGTCCCGGGCACTGACCGAGGCCGGCTGCACCGTGCTGGCGCTTGCCGCCGAGAATCGCAGCCTTGAGGAGGTATTCCTTGCGCTGACCGAAAAAACGCCGGAGCAGGACACCCCGGCAGAAGGGGAGGGGAACTGAGATGGCTGCTATCTTTAAACGAGAGCTCCGCAGCTGCTTTCACGGCATGATCGGTGCGGTGCTTACCGCCTTTATGCTGGCGTCTACGGCCATCTACTTTGTGGCGCTGAATCTGGGCTACGGTCTGCCGGATTTTGGCTACTACACGCTGTGCCGCACCATTTTTGTGCTGCTGCTCTACATCCCGGTGCTCACCATGCGCTCCTTTGCGGAGGAACGCCACAGCCGCACCGACCAGCTGCTGCTCACAAGCCCGGTGTCGGTGGGCGGCATCGTGCTGGGCAAATATTTTGCCCTTTGCGTCATTTTTGCGCTGCCCTGCCTTGTGGATGCGGGCATGATCCTTGTGCTGAAGGTGCTGGGCGCTACCGGCACCAGCACACTGGCCAATTTTTCCGCGCTGCTGTGCTATTACCTTATGGGCTGCGCCGCCATTGCCATTGGGGTATTCCTTTCCAGCCTGACCGAAAACCAGATCATCGCCGCTGTGTCCGGCGTGGCGGCGCTGCTGCTGGCTTATATGATGCCCAGTCTGCGCACCATGTTCACTACCGGCAGCGCGGTGGCACTGGCGCTGTTTACCGCTATTGCCGCCGTGCTCAGCGTAACGGCGGGGCTGCGCAGCAAAAGCTTTACGCTGGGCTGTCTTTCCTTTGCGGGGTGCTGCGTGGCGCTTACGGCGCTGTTCCTGCTCAAGAGCAGCTGGCTGACCGAAGCTTTCAGCGCGGTGCTCAGCGCCCTGTGCCTGTTTACCCCCTTTGAAGAATTTGTCAACAGCAGCTTTTCCATCCCCACACTGGTCTACTACCTGACCGTGGCGGCGGTGTTCCTGTTCTTCACTGCGCAGGGGCTGGAAAAGCGCCGCTGGAACTGAGAGGAGGCCGCAATGATGAAATGGAACAAGAACGCGTCCTCTCAGAAAGGCAGGGTATTCCGCAGCGGACTGCTGTCCACCGCCATGCTGGCAGCAGTGCTGGTGCTGGCGGTACTGCTCAACCTGCTGGTGCGGGCGATCCCCACAAAATATACCGAGTTCGACCTCTCCGAAGCCAAAATGTACACCCTGAGCGACAGCACCAAAGCGCTGGTGGAGGGGCTGGAAAAGGATGTGCACATCTATTACCTCTGCGAAACCGGCAGCGAGGATGCCATCATCACAAAGCTGCTGGATCACTACGCCGCCGAGAGCGGGCACCTGAGCTGGGAACAGAAGGACCCCACCCTGTACCCCACCTTTGCCGCAAAGTACGGTGCGGAGAATGTTTCCACCGGCAGTCTGATCGTCACCTGCGGGGAGAACAGCACCGTACTGGATGCCGCCGACCTGTACGAATACGATTACACCGATTACTACACCACCGGCTCTGCCAGCGTGACCTTTGGCGGCGAAAAGCAGATCACCTCTGCCATCTATAAGCTCACCGCAGCCGGACAGAACCACGCCTACTATACCACCAACCACGGCGAGCAGTCCCTGACCGACTCCCTGACCGATGCACTGGACGCCCAGAATATCGACGCCCAGCCGCTGGATCTGCTTACAAGCACCATCCCGGAGGACTGCAATCTGCTTATCATCAACGCGCCCACCAGCGATTTTACCGCAGGGGACGGCCTTGTGGATGAGATCAGCCAGCTGGAAAATTATCTGGCGGCGGGCGGAAAACTGCTGCTGACCAGCAGTGTCTACGCCCAGACTCCGCAGCTGGACGCCGTGCTGGCGCAGTTCGGCCTTGCCCGTGCAGAGGGCATGGTGGTGGAGGGCGACAGCAGCAAGGCGCTGTATAACTCTGCATGGTCGCTGCTGCCGGACTACGGCACGCCCACCGAGAGCACCGCGCTGAACGGCGTGAACACCAATACCCATGTCATGTTGTCAGTGGCACAGGGCATCACGGTCACCGAGACCGAGGATGTCACCGCCGAGCCGCTGCTGAACAGCTCCTCCGCTGCCTATGCCAAGGCTGATATCGACGACCTTACCACCATGGAGCGGGAGGACGGGGACACAGACGGCCCCTTTGCACTGGCTGTCTGGGCACGGAACGAGGATACCGGTGCCGAGGTCCTCTGGATCGGCTGCCCCAACATGGATAACGAGCAGCTTTATCAGTCCATGCCCGGCAACCTGACCTTTTTGCAGGGCTGCGCCGCTTCGCTGGTAGGGCAGGATGTCCTTGTGGACACCAAGGCGCTGGAAGCCGAGCCCATCACGGTGGCAGGCTCTACCGCCGCTGCACTGGGGCTGACCTTTGTGTTCGTGCTCCCGGCGGCGGTGCTCATTGCCGGGGCAGTAGTGGTGCTGCTGCGCCGCCGCAGATAAGGAGACCGCTATGAAAACAAAACAGCGTGCCCTGCTGGCGCTGCTGGCAGCGGCAGTGCTGCTGGGCGCGGCGCTGTGGGCGGTGATCCGCAGCAACGCCAAGGCTGAGCAGTCTGCCAGTGCCGCCGCCGAGGGCAGCATCCCCCTTTCCAGCTTTGCCGCTGAGGACTTGGAGCAGATCGAGTACACCTATAACGGCGAGACCTACACTCTGCAATATTCCGGCGGCAGCTGGCTGCTGGCACAGGACCCTGCCTATCATCTGGACGAAAGCGCCTGCAACACCATGCGCACTGCCCTGATGGCACTGAATGCCAAGCGCAGCCTGACGCCGCAGGCAGGGGAGGACTACGGTCTGGACAGCCCGCAGCTCACCGTCACGGTAACAGCGGCAGGGCAGAGCACTACCCTGACCTTCGGGGCAGAAAACCCGGTAACCGGGGATCTCTATGCGCAAAAAGCCGGGGACGATGCCATCTACACCGTCAGCGGCAACAAAGCTGCCTGTTTCCAGCTGGATAAGGCCGGGCTCTTCGGCAGCTTCTGCCCCACAGGGCTTACGGCTTCTGCCATTACGCAGGTGGCCTATACGCTGGTCGATGGCAGCTCTGTCACCCTGAACGCCGTCAGCGAGCCGACCGAAAGCGCCGACAGTACCTCTTCCTCCACCTACGAGACAGTGTGGCGGCTGGCGTCTGACCCCACTGCCAGCCTTGCACAGGACAAGGTGCAAAGTCTGCTGTCTGCCCTGTGCACCTATGCCACCGCTCAAACTACGGACGCCGACCTTTCTGCCTGCGGTTTTGATGCACCGGTATTCACCGCAGCCGTTACCAGCGAGGATGGCTCCACCGTGCAGCTGGCCTACGCCTGCGGCACAGACGGGTGGTATCTGCAAGTGGAAGGGAAACCTTCGGTATACACGGTGGACACAAGCACTGTACAGGCGCTTCTGCTGACCGAAAACGACCTGAAAACGCAGGAATGATTCCTTTTGTGCGCTGCGCCGAAACCAAGGCGCAGCGTATATTTTTTTGCAGCTTTTTATAAAGTTGCGGCAAACATCGGCAGAGTGATTGACAATCCGACTGGGATTGTTTATTATAAACCGTGACAGGGTAAGTCCGCCGCGCAAGATCATGCTGCTGCGCGGAGCGGAGCAGCCCCTATACGCAAAAAAGATGGGGCAGGTTCCCTGTCTTTTTTCGTATCTGAGAACAAGGAGGATAACATATAAAATGGACAACTCTGTGGTCGTTTCACTGCGGGATATCGTAGTGGAATTTGATGGACAGCGCATTCTGGATGGGCTGAATCTGGATATCCATGATAAGGAGTTCGTGACGCTGCTCGGTTCCTCCGGCTGCGGCAAAACTACCACCCTGCGCCTGATCGCAGGTTTTCTGGAGCCGAACGCCGGCAAGGTGCTGCTGAAAGGGGAGGACATTACCGGTGTGCCGCCCTACAAGCGCCCGGTGAATACCGTGTTCCAGAAATACGCGCTGTTCCCGCACCTGAATGTGTTCGAGAACGTGGCCTTTGGTCTGCGGCTCAAAAAGCTGGACGAGGACACCATCCGCCGCAAGGTGCGCGATATGCTGGAGGTCGTGGGCTTAAAGGGCTTCGAGCGCCGCAGCATCAGCCAGATGTCCGGCGGTCAGCAGCAGCGCGTGGCCATTGCCCGCAGTCTGGTCAACGAGCCGGAAATCTTGTTGCTGGACGAGCCGCTGGGTGCACTGGATCTGAAGCTGCGCAAGGAGATGCAGCTGGAACTCAAGCGGTTGCAGCGCGAGATGAACATCACCTTTATCTATGTCACCCACGATCAGGAGGAAGCGCTTACCATGTCCGATACCGTCGTGGTCATGAACGGCGGCAAGGTACAGCAGATCGGCACCCCGGAGGATATCTACAACGAGCCGAAAAACGCCTTTGTGGCAGACTTTATCGGCGATTCCAACATCGTGGACGGCGTGATGCACAGGGACTTTCTGGTGTCCTTCTCCGGCGTGGACTTCCCCTGCGTGGACCGCGGCTTTGCCCGGGAACAGAGCGTGCAGGTGGTGGTGCGCCCGGAGGATATCGAGGTGGTCTCCCCGGTGGAAGGCCAGCTTGTGGGTGTGGTGAACGATGTCATCTTCAAGGGCGTGCACTTTGAGATGCACGTGGAGTGCGAAGGCCGCGAGTGGCTGATCCACTCCACCCGCGCCTGCACCCCCGGCGAGACCATTGGTATGCGCATCGGCCCCAACGAGATCCATATCATGGCGCGGAGCGAGGGGTGATGTGCCATGAAGATCTATGATAAAAAGCTGGCCTATCCGTACTTTGTATGGATGGTGCTGTTTACCGTTGTGCCCCTGTTCATTGTGGTGTACTACGCCATGACCGACGCCGAGGGTAACTTTACCCTGAATAACCTTACTTCCATCAGCGGCTACGGCTCGGTGTTTGCCCGCAGCCTGCTGCTGGCGCTTATTGCAACCGTTATCTGTCTGGTCATCGCATTCCCGGTGGGGTATTTTCTGTCCCGTCTGCGGGTGAACAAGCAGCACATCATGCTTATGCTGGTCATGCTGCCAATGTGGATGAACTTTCTGCTGCGCACCTACGCATGGATGGGTCTGCTCAGCGTCAATGGCCCGGTGAACACCCTGCTGGGCTTTATTGGCCTTGGCCCCTATACCATGCTCAACACCTCCGGTGCGGTGGTACTGGGCATGGTGTATAATTATGTGCCCTACATGATCCTGCCGCTGTACACCAGCATGACCAAGATCGACCAGAGCCTTGTGGAAGCTGCGCAGGATCTTGGTGCCAACACCACCAAGACCCTTGTGCGGGTGCTTATCCCCATGAGCGTGCCGGGCATCAGCACCGGCATCACCATGGTGTTCGTGCCGGCGGTGTCTACCTTTGTCATCAGCCGTATGCTGGGCGGCGGCTCTAATCTGCTGATCGGTGACCTGATCGAGATGCAGTTTTTGGGCAACAGCTATAACCTGAACGTCGGCTCTGCCATGAGTCTGGTGCTGATGATCATCGTACTGCTGTGCATGAGCTTTACATCCAGCTTTGACGAGGATGAAATGGAGGGCGTATCCTGATGAAAACAAAACATCTGCGCCTGATGCAGCGGGTCTACATCATCCTGTTCTTCTGCTTCATGTATCTGCCCATTGCCTACATGATCGTGTTCAGCTTCAACCAGAGCAAGGGTTATTCGCTCTTCACCGGCTTCACCCTCAAGTGGTATCGCAGCCTGTTCACGAATGCGTCCATCCTCCATGCGCTGTGGGTGTCCGTTGAGGTGGCCATCCTGTCTGCCATCATCGCCACGGTGCTGGGCACGGCAGCCAGCCTTGGCATTGCCTCCATGAGCCGCAAAAGCCGCCTGCTGGTAACCAACATTACCTATATCCCGGTGGTCAACCCGGAGATCATCACCGGCATTTCCCTGATGCTGCTGTTTGTGGCCTACCAGCGCTTTGCTGCGCAGTCTGCATGGCTGCCGGACAACATCATGGGTCTGCCTACGCTGCTCATTGCGCATATCGCGTTCAACGTGCCCTACGTTATCTTTAATGTAAGTCCCAAACTCAAGCAGCTGGATATCAAACTGTACGAAGCAGCGCTGGATCTTGGCTGTGATCCCAGACAGGCCTTCTTCAAGGTCATCCTGCCGGAGATCAGTCCCGCCATCCTGTCGGCTTTCCTCATCTGCCTGACCTATTCCATTGATGACTTCATGATCTCCTATTTCAACTGCGGTACGGTGGAGACCCTGCCCATTGCAATCTACTCCATGACCCGCAAAAAGGTCAGCCCAGAGATCTACGCACTGTCCACCATCATGTTCGTGGTCATCCTCAGCGTCATTCTGGTGTCCAATGCCATGGAGAGCCGCAGCTACCGCAAGGATCAGAAAACGCTGCGAGGGGAGGGCGCATGATGAAACGCATTGCTGCATTGCTGCTGACGCTGGCTGTGGCGCTGTGCGCCGCATTGCCGGTGTTTGCCGCCGGTACCATCGAGGTGACCGAGGACGTCTCGGTGTCGGACGCTTACGACTGGACCCGCTTCAAGGGGCAGAACGTCACCCTGAACGTCTACAACTGGGGCGAGTACATCTCCAATGGCTCGGATGACAGCGTGGACGTGGTGGCCGCCTTTGAAAAGCTGACCGGCATCAAGGTGAACTACACTACCTTCGACTCCAACGAGTCCCTGTACGCCAAGCTCAAGTCCGGCGCAGCCAACTACGATGTGATCATCCCCTCCGACTACATGGTAGCAAAGATGATCAACGAAGGGATGCTTGCGCCCCTTGACTACGACAATATCCCCAATTTCCAAAAAATCGATGCAGGCTACCGCAACCCGGACTATGACCCGCAGAACGCCTACACTGTGCCCTATATGCTGTGCACCACCGGCATCATCTACAACACCACTATGGTAGACAAAGCCCCCACCTGCTGGGCAGACCTGTGGGATGAACAGTATGCGGGCAACATTTTGATGTTCAACAACAGCCGCGACGCCTACGCTATCGCTGCATTCAAGAGCGGCCACAGCATCAACCCCGCCACCCCGGAAGAGGTGGACGAGGTGGTGGAAGAGCTCAAGGCACAGAAGCCGCTGGTGCAGGCCTACGTCATGGACGAGATCTTTGATAAGATGATCGGCGGCGAGGCTGCTATCGGCGTGTACTACTCCGGCGATGCCATTACCATGATCGATGATAACCCGGATTTGGCTTGGGTGTTCCCGGAGGAGGGCAGTGTGCTTTCGGTGGACTGCATGGCTGTGCCTGCCGCCAGCGAGCACAAGGAAGCCGCCGAGATGTTCATCAACTTCATGTGCGAGACCGACATCGGCAAGGCTAACAGCGAGTATATCGGCTACACCACCCCCATGCACGATGTATGGGAGGTGCTGGACGAGGATCTGAAAACCAGCGAGATCGCCTACCCGTCTGAAGAGGACGCCGCCCGCGAGAAGGTGTTCACCGCCCTGAGCGATGAGGTGAACAGCGAACTGGACCTGAAGTGGAGCGAGATGAAGAGTTACGATGAAGGCGGCGGCAGCTACCTGTTTTTACTGCTGCTGCTGGCTATGCTGGCGCTGGCCTGCTTCAATATCTGGCGCAAGGTGCGCAGAAAGACCCGCAATCAGTATTGATCGTTCAACCAAGGCTGCCGTCCCGGACGTGGTGCGGCGGCCTTTTTCCGATAGGAGGGAAAGAATATGGAACAGTTTTATTATCAAGGCACCGCCGTGGTAGAAAATGCCGATGCAGACTGCCACAGCCTGCTCAAGGCAAGCGCCCTGCTGCGCTATGTGGAGCAGATCTCCACCATGCACGCCCGCCACTTTGGCATGGACGATAAGTTCTTTGAGGATCACGGCGTAGCGTTTCTGGTGGGCAAGCAGGCGCTGCGGTTCAGCCGCGTGCCCCGCCGTGGCGAGACTTTGACCCTTTGCTCCCGCTCAGAAAAGGCTCTCCGCGGCTCTATCAAGCGCGTCACCACCCTTACGGACGAAGCCAGACAGGAGGTAGCCATGGTGGACAGCCGCTGGATCATGTCCAGCCTTGAGAATGGGCACATCCTGCGCCAGCCGGGCTGGACGGTAGAGGGATACTGGAACGAGACGGTGAAAGAGGAGCTGCCCCTTTTGCTGCATAAACGCCGGGACAGCCTGACCAGCGCCGGTCTGGTTACGGCGCGCTACTCCCAGTGCGATTTGCACTATCACATCAACAACGCTTTTTATCTGGATATCGTCTGTGACGCGCTGCCGCTGGAGATCATGCGCGATCACGTTGTAAAGTTCGCTTCCATCAACTATCACCGCGAAGTCCCCATGGGGCAGCAGGTGGAGGTGTTCTACACCCCCTCGGATGATGGCTGGTACTTTATTGCCAAGCGCGCAGACAAAACGGCTTTCGAGTGCTATCTGGAGCTGGAGCCGGTCAAGCAGTAAAAACATGGAGGGATGCCTATGTCCAAAACCGGAGAATTGTTCGGCACCTTTTTTAAGATCGGTGCCTTTACCTTTGGCGGCGGCTACGCCATGGTGGCGCTGCTGGAGCACGAATTTGTAGAGGAAAAGCGCTGGCTCACCCGGGAGGAGTTTCTGGATATGGTCGCCATTGCCGAGTCCACCCCCGGCCCTGTGGCGGTGAACAGCGCCACCTATATCGGTTATAAGCTGGCAGGTGCCGCCGGTGCGGCGGCTTCCACTTTGGCGGTGTGCCTGCCGTCCTTTGCAGTCATTTATCTTATTTCGCTGTTTTTCGACCGCTTTTTGCAGCTGACGGTGGTAGCCAATGCCTTTAAAGGCATTCAGGCCTGCGTCATCTACCTGATTTTATCCGCAGGGGTCAAGATGCTCAAAAACCTGCAGCGCACCCCTTTCAACACGGCAGTGGTGGCGGTGGTGCTGGCGGCCATGGTGGGCTGCTCTGTGCTGGTGGTAAAGTTTTCCTCCATCTGCTGCATTTTGCTTTGCGGCGCAGCCGGGGTGCTGGCCTATGCGGTAGGGCAGGGGAAGAAAGGCGGCACAAAATGATCCTGCTGCAATTGTTCTGGAACTTCCTTGTCATTGGTGCGGTGTCCTTTGGCGGCGGCTACGGCATGATCTCGCTGGTGCGGGAAACAGTGCTGGGGCACGGCTGGCTGACCGAGAGCGAGTTTCTCAGCTTTATCGCAGTGTCAGAGTCCACCCCCGGCCCACTGGCGGTGAACATGGCTACCTTTATCGGCGCTTCGCAGGCGGGACTGGCAGGTTCCTTTGCGGCAACGGTGGGGGTGGTGCTGCCTTCTTTTGTCATCATCCTGCTCATCGCGGCGGCGCTGCACAGCCTGATGAAGTACGCCGGGGTCAACGCCTTTCTGGCCGGGGTGCGCCCCTGCGTGGTGGCTATGATCTTAGCCACCGCCTGCACCATGGGGCTTTCCACGCTGGGGGGCTTTACCACCGTTTCCGGCGGCTTTGCCCCGGATGCGCGTGCGCTGGCAGTGTTTGCCCTGCTGGGCATCCTGCATTTTGCCTATAAAAAGAAAACGCAGAAAGCGCCGTCCCCCATCGGGATGATCCTTCTTTCTGCGGTGCTGGGCGCAGTGCTGTGGAGCATCTGACCCGGCAAGAAAGGATACTGCAATGAACATTACTGTGTATCTGGGCGCAAACCTTGGCAACGACCCTGCACTGCCACAGGCTGTGCAGCAGCTGGGGCGCTGGATCGGCGAAAGCGGCAACGCGCTGGTGTACGGCGGCAGCAAAAGCGGCCTGATGGGGCTTTTAGCCGACAGTGTACTGGCCGCAGGCGGCAGGGTGACCGGCGTAGAGCCCAAGTGCTTTCTGGACGCAGAGTTGCAGCACGAGGGACTGACTGAGTTGATCGTGACCGAGGATATCCCCGCCCGCAAGACCAGAATGATCGAACTAGGCGATGCCTTTATCGCGTTCCCCGGCGGCACCGGCACGCTGGAGGAGATCACCGAGGTCATCAGCAAGCTGTCGCTGGAGCAGTTGGACGCGCCCTGCATCCTCTACGACCTGAACGGCTACTACCAGCCTTTGCACCAGCTTTTGCAGCAGATGATCACCATGGGGCTTTCTACTCCGGCGCGGCAGCGGAACATCGCCTTTGCTGCCGACCTTGCCCAGATCCGCGCGATTCTTGAAAAATGATACTGGGAAGCTTACTTCTCAAACGTAAGGAGACTGCTGTACATGGCTTTGTGCGGTGGTCTTTTTTCTTTTTCGGGATACCGGGGCGTCCGCGGACGCCCCGGTATC
>NZ_JBBMEN010000031.1:0-23510 GCF_040096575.1 Faecalibacterium intestinale | reverse complement strand
CACAGCATCCTGAACTTATTGTAGCATTCCGCTGGAGAGCGGTCTATAAATACTACTATTTTATTATACGAGGTGATTTTTTGACCCACTTACTTGTAGTTGACGATGAAGTTTCTATCTTGGAATTGATTAAGAACAGTTTGGGGAAAGATGGATATTTGATAACAGTCTGTCAAAATGCGGATGATGTAGACATCAAAAAGCTGCATTTCTATGACCTCATTCTTTTGGATGTGATGATGCCTGGCACAGACGGGTTTGAGTTTTGCAAACAGATCAGGAATATGGTAGACTGCCCGATTCTCTTTCTGACCGCAAAGACATTAGAGGAAGATATATTGTTTGGATTGGGCATCGGTGCAGATGATTATATTACGAAACCTTTTCGTATTCAGGAGCTTCGCGCCCGTGTCGCGGCACATTTACGCAGAGAAAAAAGGGAGCATCACAGCACGCTTTCATTTGAGCCTGATATAAGATTTGACCTTTCCGCAAAGGTACTGTATGTTTCAGAACAGCCGGTTCCCCTTACCAAAAGCGAGTATTCAATCTGTGAATACCTTGCGAAAAACCGGGGACAGGTTTTTGCAAAAGAACAAATCTATGAAGCCGTTTTCGGGTTTGATGGAATAGGCGATAACTCTACGATCTCAACGCATATAAAAAATATTCGTGCGAAATTGGAGCATTTCAAAATAAGTCCGATCAGCACCGTATGGGGGATAGGATATAAATGGGAGTGAAAAAGAAACCTACATTGAAAATATTGTTTCGCCAGTTTGCTATCTCCCTCATTGTCATGCTGGTAGCGGCAATTATTGTCCCTTCTGGTTTGGAGGGACTTGCTGTAAATGCTGGATTAGCTACAAGAGCAAATCTAAGTGAATTGCAGGTAAAAGAGATCATTCCAACGCTGACGATTGCCCCGGATATTACAAAGGTTGTGATTCCACAGGGATGCGGCTACTTAATTCTGGACAAGAACTTTAATGAGCTTTACAGCAATATGGACGATGATGAAAAAGAAATTGCCCTGCTGTACGCAAAGGGAGAATATATTGAATATGCTACGGGGAGGCAGTTTGCACTTGTTGTCCGGGAAAACGAATTTTGCGTTTTAAGGTATTATATTGGTTCTCAATTTACAGTGTCATGGCTACCGGAATATTTTCCATCTCCTGACACGCTTGCGGTTATCCTGATGGCTGTAAATTCGCTGCTGGTCATTATCATACTGACCGCCAGATTTGCTAAGAACCTGCGTACACAACTGACCCCGCTTTTTGAAGCAACTGCGGAGGTTTCAAAGCAAAACCTTGATTTTGAAGTAGGACACGCCAAAATCAAAGAGTTTGAAGATGTCCTTGCATCTTTTTCAGATATGAAAGATAATCTGAAAATTTCGTTAGAACGGCAATGGAAAACCGAACAGACACAGAAAGAGCAAATCGCCGCGCTTGCCCATGATTTGAAAACGCCTCTGACGGTTATTCAAGGAAATGCTGATTTACTCACAGAAACAAATCTTGATGATGAGCAACGATTATACGCTGGTTACGTCGTGGAAAGCTCCGGCCAGATGCAGTCATATATTCAAACCCTGATTGATATATCACGGGCGGCGGTTGGTTATCAGCTCCATATTGAAAGTATAGACTTGCCAGCGTTCATGCAGCACTTGTTCGGTTATATGGAATCACTATGCCGGACAAAAGAAATCCGGCTGCAAATGAATGCTGTTTCACTCCCTCAAATGCTGAAATTTGATAGGGTGCTGATAGAACGTGCTATTATGAATGTTATCAGTAATGGGCTGGACTACTCCCCGCAAGGCGGAACGCTTTATGTAGATGTTCAGAGTAACAACGGTTTCGTGGAAATTTCAGTCACAGACGAGGGAACGGGGTTTTCTAAAGAGGCATTATGCCACGCACAGGAACGGTTCTATATGGGCGATCAAAGCCGCAATTCAAAGTTACACTTTGGTATGGGTCTATATATTACAAATTCGATTATGGAACAACATAATGGTCAGCTTATTTTAGAAAATTCAAAAGAAACCGGCGGCGCAAAGGTTACTATGAAACTTCCTTGCTGATTTTCCGATAGTGTAATGGACGTCTTTTATGTCCGTCCATTTTTCAAATCTTTATGGAATCTTCAAAAATTCCTCTTATCATGTATCTAAAGAAAAAACATCTGCCCAGCGGCAGAAAAGAAAAAAAACGCTGCTGGGCAGACCCATTTTCACGCTTAATTTATATTCACTGGTGGCGGTTTTGAGAAATCAAGGCCGCTGCTTTCTTTCTGTCATTCCCAGCAGTTAAAGGCATGGCGGCCCACGGGAGGACGCCGCCATGCTGTTATCTAATCCACTTCTACCGCTTAAAAAAAGCCTTGCCCCGCCACGGGAATATTCCGGCTAGCTTTTGGCGGTCATGATTCTTGGCTGCGTGAAATTAAGTTCAAGTTACCGGATGTACGATTTATGAGTGATGATATTTCCAGCCCGGAAATCATCAAGAGAGCAGATGTAGTCTGGATTTAGACCAACTGCATCGGGCATAAATCTTACAACATCATTATCGACCTTGCCCGAAAGTACAGCCGCAAGGTGCGGTATTTTGCCTATGCCAGCGCAACGAAATGTGCGGAACAGGTCGTTGCGGAAGAGGAAAACACAGATAAATGAACAAAGAAGCCAACCGGTGAGTGAGGTGCACTCCGTCAAGTAGACAATAAAAATAATATAAGATTTTATTCGCCGTTTCACCAAAGAAACGGCGAATTTTTTGTACAACCAGCCAATTAAGCTGCCCGATTCATGGCACTGACATGAGCTTGCATGGGAGTCTGGATGAACAGCCTGTGCTGGTAACGGCGGTTGTTGTAGTAGTCAATATAGCTTTCAATTGTGGAAATGAGCTGTTCTCGGCTTGTAAAAGTATGCCCATAATAGCACTCACGCTTCAGGATTCCCCAGAAGCCTTCCATCGGGCCGTTGTCAATGCAGCGGCCAACACGGGACATACTCTGTGTCATCCCGGCATCCAGCAGTTTCTTGTGGAAGGTTCTGCTGGTGTACTGGAATCCACGGTCGCTGTGGAACAGCGGATGTGCATTCGGATTTTCCAGAACAGCTTTATCAAGCGTGTCAAAAACCAGCTTGTTGTCATTTCGGTCACGAATAACATAGCTGACGATTCTCCGGTCACACAAATCGAGAATCGCACTCAGATAGAGCTTGTGGATAATTGGACCTTCATACCACTTGAACTCCGTTACATCGGTCAGCCACTTTTCGTTGGGATGCCCCGCCCAGAATTCCCGGTGCAGACGATTCTGTGCTGTTACCTGCGGGTCAGAAGCATTTCTGGTACAACCCTGTTTTCTGAACTTCACGGTTGACTGGATATGAAGCACACGGCAGAGATTCAGAACACGTTTGTTGCTGGTTCGGATATCATAGTCCTTTTCCAGATCATTCCGGATGCGGCGGTGCCCTTTGTCTGGATGCTCTTTATAAATCTCTTGAATTGCCGTTGAAATCTTCTCGTTTTCGAGTTCATGGCTGCTTTTGGGATGCTTTAGCCATTTGTAATAAGATGAACGAGCAATATGTACCAGTGAGCAGAGGTCACGGACAGTATAGCCTTTTTCCTCATGCAGTTCCTTTACCGTCCGATAACGAAGCAGCAGTCTGGTCAGGCTCAGCGATTCCCCCTCTCCAGCTCCTGTAATTTTTTTAGCACGTCAATCTCCATTTGTGACAGATAAAGCTGCCGCTTCAAAGTTGCTACTTCCAGCTTCAACCGTTCCTCTTCCGTCTGCGGCTTGTAATCCTTCTTGTGCCGTCCTCGCCGGTCTTTCAGGGCATCTTCGCCGTCTTTCTTATACTTCTGCACCCATGTGTAGATCTGCTGATAACCAACTTTGTACTTTTCAGAAATCTCGGTGTAGTTGTATCCGTTCTCGATGCACTCTTTCACAAATGCGATTCGTTCCTCGTAAGTTGTATCTCTTCCTTTGGTCATACGGCTGCCTCCTGTGTAACATTTCAGTTCCTTATGACTATTATACAACTTTATCCAGTCTTGAAGTCGCTTTTTGTTTCCGATTTTGTACTTTTTACAGATAGCCCGAAGCGAACCTGCACCGCTCAGATAATCTGCTACTGCCTGATATTTCAATTCTGCTGGATAGCTTTTATTCTTCCTTGACATGAAAATACCCCCAAAGTATTCAGAGTTTTGTTTTTACTCTGTCTACTCTAGGGGTAGCATATCACATCCCGGCGGGCTCTTTTTTTATGCCCATAAGCTCTTCAACGGTAATGCCAAAGTAGTCCGCAATTTTTTTGCGGCTGGACATTCTGGGGAAAGCGCCGTTTTTCCAGCTTGTCGGCATAGAGTTTGAAAAAACAAGTTCTTCTGCAACAGCAGCAGGGTTTTTCCCCCACACCGTCCTGTTGATCAGGTGTCAATGCGCGGGCACCGGGTGCAAAAAGCAGAGGGTCGCGCGTACCTTCCGATCTGCTTTCCGCCCTAAATCCAAAAATATTGCCAAGAGTAAAACATACCTACAATATCATTTTACACCATCTTGTATGGCTTGGCAATGTTTTTTTGGGGGAAAACATGAACAATTGTACGCAAGCGAGGTGAAAGAATGAAACGGACGACCGTTACGCCTGAATGGATGGGCGAAGTGAGAAAACGCATGAAAGTAAACAACATGACCAGCCGCGATCTTGCGGCAGCGAGGACTTTGCCGCCATCGACCGCTGCGGCTGCCGTCAGGCCAGCTGCGAAAAGCTCCACTTCGACGAGCATAGGGCCTTTGGTTCGGCCTACTTTTTGGAGCTGGGCCTCTCGTGCCAGCAGCTCGAACAGAATATCCCGGCCCTCTTCACCGACCCCGCGTGCGGCCATGTGCTGCGGGCGAAAGGCTTCGTACAGGACGAGAACGGCTGGGTGGAGCTGAACGCCACCGCCGACGGCCTGACGGCAAACGCTATCCCCAAGGGGCAGGAAGTGCTCATCGTGATCGGGGAGGGGCTGGAGCAAGAACGGATTGAGGTGAGATTAAAGGGGTAAGGCGGATTCCCCGTATATCGTTGTATCTTTCCATAAATAGTTTGTCTCCCGCCCAAAGTAGGCGTATAATAGGGAAAAAGAAACGCTAAAGGAGAATCCCCTATGAACGGCACCGCATTGCGCAAACCGACTGCCCGGCGGGTGGTGGGCATGGTGGCGGGCATCGTCATCATCGCCCTTGGCATTGCGCTTTTCAAGCAGTCCCACCTCGGCAACGACTCCATCAGCGCCCTGAACATGCGGCTGGCGGAGCTGCTCGGCATCTCGCTGGGCACCCAGAACCTGTGCACGAACATCCTGTTTTTCCTGCTGGAATTCTGGTTCGGGCGCAAGTACATCGGCCTTGGCACCTTCGTCAACGGCATCTGCATCGGGTACATCGTCACGGCGTTCTATGACCCCATTCACGCCCACTTCGGCGACGCGCCGTCGCTGGCGGTGCAGTTGGCGTGGGTCATCGCGGCGGTGCTGGTCACGGCGCTGGGCGCTTCGCTCTACCAGACCGCCGACCTCGGCATCGCGCCCTACGATTACCTTTCCCTCGGTCTGCGGGACTACACACCCTGCCCGTACTTCGGGTGCCGCATCTTCACCGATGCGCTCAGCGCCCTGCTGTGCTGGCTGCTGGGTGGCCTTGTGGGCCTTGGCACCTTGATCTGTGCGTTCTGCCTTGGGCCCTTCATTCAGTTCTTCGATCGGACGTTCTCCCAGAAGGTGCTGCAATACAAACCGAACAATTGAGAAACCCCGCGGCGTCAAATCATACGCTGCGGGGGTCTTTTTTATTGCTGCCGTTAAGCAGAAAATGAAAATGAAGGAGATTTATCTTTCAAAACCGCCTGTGGACTGCTGCGGCGATGGGGAGCCATAACAAACCCATCAGACAGGCTTTGGAAGAAGTAAATTTTTCGAATCTGCTTGTAGAAAGCAACGGTCTATGGTAGGATGAAACCAAAGATACACAGGAGGGCTTACACATGGTTTTACTGGTTGTGGATACACAGAAAGGTATCGTGGATGAACGCCTGTATGCGTTTGAAAAGTTTGTCAGCAACATCAGGGAATTGATCCGGACTGCCCGCGAACAGGGAATCGAGGTCGTCTATGTCCAGCATGACGATGGGCCCGGCACTGGTTTCTCCATCGGGGACGATGAATTCGAGGTCTATTCCGGGTTTGCGCCACTGCTGACTGAAAAACGGTTCGTCAAGACTGTATGCAGTGCGTTCAAAAAAGAAAGCGGGCTGTTGGAATATCTGACGGAAAAGGGCGAAAAAGATGTGATGGTCTGCGGCATCATGACGGACTTTTGCATCAATGCAACGGTGGAGACAGGCTTTGAGCATGGCCTGCATATGATCGTTCCTGCCTATGCAAATTCCACGCAGGACAACGAGTACATGACAGGGGAGCAGAGCTACCACTATTACAATGAATTCCTCTGGCCGGACCGCTATGCCGATTGTGTGCCCATGGACAAGGCGCTGGAGCTGCTCAAAAAGTGAGGTGTTTACAATGATTTCTGAAAAAGTAAAAAATCAGATTCAAGTGGTGCAGGGTGATATTACCAAACTGGACTGTGACAGCATCGTGAATGCGGCCAATCGCAGTCTGTTGGGTGGCGGCGGGGTGGATGGTGCCATCCACCGGGCAGCAGGGCCGGAACTGTTGGCGGAGTGTCGTACGCTGCACGGCTGCCGCACCGGCGAAGCAAAAATCACCAAGGGCTACCGGTTGAAAGCAAAGTATATCATTCATACGGTAGGCCCGATTTATTCCGGCACAGCAGAGGATGCCGCGCAGCTGGCGGACTGCTACCGCAATTCGCTGAACCTTGCCAAAGAGCATGATGTCCATAGCATTGCGTTCCCGGCAATTTCGACCGGCGTGTATGGCTACCCGCTGGAAGATGCCACGGAGATTGCAGTCAAAACAGTGGCACAGTGGCTGGAAGATCACGCGGATTACGCCATGCAGGTGATTTTCTGCTGCTTCGATGCCCGGACGGAGCGGGTGTATCAGACAAAAATGAAAATGGAGTAAAGATTGAAATACAGAGAAATCGCAGACGGCATTTTTGTTGACCGTCCCAACCGCTTTATTGCCCATGTGGAAGTGAATGGAGCAGTGGAAACCGTACATGTCAAGAACACCGGGCGGTGCAGGGAACTGCTGCTGCCCGGTACGGCGGTTCGGCTGGAAGTGTCAGATAACCCGAAACGCAAAACAAAATACGACCTTGTGGCGGTACACAAGCAGGGCCTCGACTGGGTCAATATGGACAGTCAGGCACCCAACAAGGTAGTAGGAGAGTGGCTTGCAAAACAGGGCTACGACTATATCAAGCCGGAATTCACCTATGGGAAGTCCCGCATCGACTTTTATATGGAAAAGGGCGAGCAAAAGTATCTGATGGAAGTCAAGGGCTGCACACTGGAAGTGGACGGTATCGGCTACTTCCCGGATGCACCTACCGAGCGCGGCGTGAAGCACCTGCACGAACTGGCGCAGGCACAGCGGACAGGATATCGGTGCGCTGTAGCCTTTGTGATTCAGATGGAAGGCATCACCGAGGTGCGGCCAAATGTCAGCACACAGCCGGAGTTTGGCACGGCACTGGCCGAAGCAAAGGCCGCAGGTGTGCAAGTGCTGTTTTTGCTCTGCCATGTAGGGCGGGATAGTCTGGAAATCGTGGAGCAGAGGGAAGGCTGAAAAATTTTTCAGAAAACCTCTTGACCCTGACGCAGCGTCATAGCGTATACTGTGGCTGTCGCAAGGGAGGACAGCAAGATGATGACAGTGAACGAAGTGAGCAAGCGGACCGGAGTGAGCATCCGGACCCTGCAATATTACGATAAAATCGGTCTGCTGCGCGCGGCGGGCCGTACCGAAGCAGGCTATCGGCTGTATGACGATGCCGTGCTGGAACGTTTGCAGCAGATTTTATTGTTCCGGGAACTGGAATTTCCGCTGAAGGACATCCAGAAAATCGTGGAGAATCCTGCTTTTGACCGGCAGAAAGCACTGGAACAGCAGATCACACTTCTGACATTGAAAAAGCAGCATCTTGAAGATCTGATCGGCCTTGCGCAGAAAATTCGATCCACAGGAGGAATGGTTATGGACTTTACCGCATTTGATACGCAGAAGATCAAGAAGTATACCGAGCAGGCCAAAAAGGAATGGGGCGAAACGCCGGAATACAAAGAGTTTGAGGAAAAAACTGCCCATAAGACCGAGAAAGAGGTCAAGGACATGAGCAGTCAACTGATGGACATCGTGGCGGCATTCGGCGGGATGCAGAGCAAAGACCCGGCGGACCCTGAAGTGCAGGCACAGGTGAAGAAGCTGCAGGAGTTTATCACAGAGCACTACTACAACTGTTCCAAGGTGATCCTGAATCAGCTGGGGCAGATGTATGGGGCAGGCGGAGCATTTACGGAAAACATCAATGCTGCCGGCGGTGCCGGTGCCGCAGAATTTGCGCAGAAAGCCATTGAGATTTATTGCAAGTGAGCCCAAAAACGCTTTGCGTGATTCAGTTACAGAAATCATAAATAGGAAATGTTATCATATAGACACAAGAAACACACCGATAACATTCCGATGGAGGATTTCGATATGAAGGCAAAGTTTTACATCTGCAATCACTGTGGCAACCTCGTCACTACCATTCATAACGCAGGCGTTCCGCTGGTCTGCTGCGGGGAGAAAATGAAAGAGCTGGTTCCCAATACGGTGGAAGCCAGCGGCGAGAAGCATCTGCCGGTGGCAGAGCTTTCCGGCAGTCGTCTCACGGTCACAGTGGGCGCGGTGGAGCACCCCATGGCGGATGTTCACTATATTCAGTGGATCTTCGTGGAGACTGAGAACGGCGGGCAGATCCGCTATCTGAATCCGGGGCAGGCTCCCAACGCGGTGTTTGAACTGGGAAGTGAAAAGCCGGTGGCCGTTTACGCATACTGCAATCTGCATGGGCTCTGGATGACGAAACTCTGATACAATCAATGCAAACGGGGAGTGATTTGATGTCACTCCCTGTTTTTTGATGAGAACTTTATGCGGTTCTTTTGGTTCGGAACTGTGTATAAATGGGATGGATATCTGCTGAACGGAGATGCACCGCATAACAACCATCTGAGGGAAAGGCTGACGTTTCTTGCACAGGAATTAGAAAAGATTACGGCGGACCTCCCGGTATGGGGATAGGAAAAAGCAGAATCCTCTTTTTCAATGCCCAAAAGCGTGGTAGAATAGGGAAAAGATTCAGTATCTGGAAAACGGAGCGCGCAACAATGAAGATTCTGGTCAGCGCCTGCCTGCTGGGCGAAAACTGCAAATACAGCGGCGGAAACAATTACAATCAGGCGGTTTGCGATTTTGCGCGGGGGCATCAGGTGGTTCCGGTCTGCCCGGAGGTTTTGGGCGGCCTGCCCACACCGCGGTGCCCGGCGGAAATCGTGCAGGGCGTTGTCACGAACAAAGAGGGCATCAATGTGGACCGGGAGTTCCGAGCGGGCGCAGCCAAGGCCCTTGCCATCGCAAAAGAAAATGGGGTGGAGCTTGCCATCCTGCAATCCCGCAGCCCCAGCTGCGGCGTGAAGGAAATTTACGATGGAACGTTTTCCGGGACAAAGATTCCCGGACAGGGCGTTTTTGCCAAGATGCTGATGGACGAAGGCATCCGTGTTCTGGATGCCGGGGAATTGCCTAAAATTATCTTGAAAAATGAGGACGGAAAATGTCAATCAAACTGATTTGCAGCGACATTGACGGTACGCTGCTGCAATACGGCAGGAAAGAGCTGGAAGGCTACACGGCTCTGCTGGAAGAACTGCGCTGACAGGAGAATTTTATGACAGAGCGTTATTGTGAGGGTGAACGGTTTGCTGACCTGTCGTTCACCGAGGAGACTTTTGAGGACTGCGACTTTACCGACTGCGTGTTTGTGGATTGCTCTTTTACCAAGTGCGAACTGGATCATACCACGCTGAACGAGTGCAAATTCGTGCGGTGTGAGATCACAGGTCTGCGCAGTACCCATTCCTCGGTGCAGTCGCTGGATTTTGAGGACTGCCGCCTGAATGAAATCGAGTGGGCACCGCTGATGTCCAACGGTGCCTTCCCGGACCCTATCCACACGCTGAAAGAGTGCAGTCTGAAATATAACACCTTCACCGAAATGAACTTTAACCGCTTCGACTTTTCGGACGGCAACGAAATTGTCGGCTCCATGTTTGCCAAATGCGAGATGCAGCTGGCGAATTTCAAGGGTGTAGAACTTCACGAAACGGAGTTCTACCAGTGTGATCTGCGCAAGGCGGATTTCCGGGATGCTACAGGCTATAAGGTGGACATTCTGGGCAGCCGCCTGAAGGATGCGAAATTTTCGCTGCCGGAAGCGGTGAATCTGCTGGCAGATTTGAAGATCAAGCTGTCATAAGAAGGAGAGAAAATGCGTCAACTCATCATTGCCCGAAAAGACCTGCAGATGTCTCCCGGTAAGCTGGCGGCGCAGTGCTGCCACGCTTCGCTGGCGTTCCTCACCGATCCCATCGGCATGGGACAGGGCGTGGAACCCATCGAGAAAGACGGAGAAATTACCGGCTATCGGGCAGAAATCATGTTGGAGAAACCAATCTATGAAGAATGGTTCGATGGCTCTTTTACCAAAACTATCTGCGGGGCAAAGAATCGCAATCAACTGCTGAAAGCAAAGACAATTGCCGAGGAATTGGGACTGGTGGAAAACAAAGACTTCTTCCTTATCCGGGATGCCTGCCACACCGAGCTGGAGCCGGAAGAATTTGATGAAAACGGAGAAGGCATGACCCTGACCTGCATCGGCTTCCGCCCGCTGCCGGATGAAATTGCACATCAGGTCAGCCATAAGTTCCATTTGTATTGATAGAATTCCTTTATTTTATAAGCATTTTCCACAGTCACTGCAGCCGTTGCAGATCAACTTGCTGCCGCAGGTCTCGCAGTTTGCGCGGAAATGGGGCACATAGAGATCTTCCTGCGGGATGGGGTAGCCCCAGTCGTCCACGAGGTCAAAATGAATGGGCCTGCCCTGATAGTTCATGCCGGATTTACAGGCCATTCGGCTTTGCAACTGCTTGTTTGGCAGGTGGTAGCGCCTGCCGTCCTTGATGAACACAGTGCCAGTCTCGATAAAGCAGAATGTTACGTTGGCATCCACGCATTCCTGCCGGAGAGACTTGACCCAATCGAAATTGCAGGGGCGGGCACCATCGTAGTTTTCGCCGCCGCAGATGACCTGCTCGATTTGCCCGGCGGTAAGGTACTGCCGGATACTCACCGGTCCGATGAAGGGCGCGCACATGATGCCCTTGTGCTTGAAGGGCAGGTCAAACAGAATGGGAATGCGCTCATCGGCGCGGCGCTGATTCTCGCAGGTGACGTTGAAAAAGATGTTGTCCCATCCGCTGCCCCAGTCCGGCGGCAGACACTCCCGCACCCGCTGCGGCCGTTTGGTGAGCAGAAAAAACACCACATCGCTGCGCTGGCGCATGATGTCCCACGCTTCCGCCCGCCACGGGTCGGCTTCTTCCAAGAAGAAATCCGAGGTCATGCAGACCCGGATCTGCTCACCACTCTGGATTTTGTAGTGTCCGGTACGGTTTTTCTGGAGCGGATAGGAAAAGCCGCTTTTCGTTTTGTAGATCTCGGCCCCGTTCTGGTCCCGCATCCGGTCAAGAAAATACATATAACAGTTCTGGCAGCCCTCGCTGCACTTGACGCAGCCGTGCCATGGATTCCAGATGTCGTGCAGGAAGCTCACCTTCTTTCGGTACCTATTATTATAATAGCTGCGCGGACAGGAAACAAGAGCACCCCTTGCACCGCCCCGCCGGATGTGATAGGATGAAGAAAACCATGTGAGGGAGGAACCACCATGCCGTTTCTGATGATCCGTAACGACATCACCAAAGTGGCGGCGGATGCCATTGTCAACCCGGCCAACCGGAACCTTTTGCAGGGCAGCGGCACCAGCCGCGCCATCTATCAGGCGGCAGGGGAGCAGCAGCTGACCGCCGCCTGTGAAGCCATCGGCCGCTGCGATTTGGGCAGAGCCGTGTGTACTCCGGCGTTCGGGCTGCCTGCAAAATATATTTTCCATGCAGTCTGCCCAGCGTGGCACGGCGGCGGGTTCAGCGAAGCTGAACAATTAGCCGGTGCATACCACTCCGCATTGGAATTAGCCGCAGAGTACCACTGCGAGAGCGTGGCCTTTCCGCTGCTGTCCAGCGGAAACTATGGCTACCCAAAAGAACAGGCCTTCCGCATTGCGGTGGACACCATCACGCAGTACGTCATGGAGCACGACCTGACCGTGTATCTGGTGCTCTACGACCGGCACTCGCTGGCCGTGAGCCGGAAGCTGTTCGCCTCGGTGGAGGAGTACATTGACGACCACTATGTAGCACAGAACGATGAAAGCTACGGATTTGGCCGTCGGCGCAGGGAATTGCCAGAGCGGCGGAGGCTTCTGGAAGAAGATGCCGCCGTGCCGATGCTAGGTGCAGTTCCGGCACCCGCCGCGGCACCCAGGACAGCCCGCAGTCTGGAAAGCCTGATGGACAACCTTGGCGAGAGCTTCACCACCCGGCTGCTGCGGCTCATTGACGAGCGGGGGCTGAAAGACTCCACCGTGTACAAGCAGTCCAACATCTCCCGGCAGCATTTCTCCAAAATTCAGTGCAATCGCGACTACAACCCTAAAAAGAAAACCGTGCTGGCCTTTGCGGTGGGGCTGCACCTGTCTGAAGGTGAGACCATCGACCTGCTCAAGAGCGCGGGCTATGCCTTTTCGGATGGCTCCAAGCGGGACTGGATCGTGCGGTATTGCCTGGAACACAAAATCTATAACATCAATCAGGTCAATACGCTGCTGTTTGAATACGATCAGGAACAGCTGGGTGCGTGATTTGTCGCCTGCCCGTTGACCTTTTGCCCTCCGGTTTGTGGTATCCTTTTACCAACGAAAGCGATACACCACAAAACGGAGGGCATTTATTATGAAGAAAAATCTTACCGAGCTTGTTTTCATTCTGGACCGCAGCGGTTCCATGGGCGGGCTGGAGCAGGATACCATCGGCGGGTTCAATGCTATGCTGACCCGGCAGAAGGAGCAGGAGGGCGAGGCCAACGTGACCACGATCCTGTTCGACCATGAGGTGCAGCTGCTGCACGACCGTTTTCCGCTGAAGGCTGTTGCGCCGCTGACCGAAAAGGACTACTACGTCCGGGGCTGCACGGCGCTGCTGGATGCCATTGGTTACGGCGTGGAAAAGATGGTGAATATCCAGCGCCATCTGCCGGAGGACGAGCGTGCCGAAAAGGTCATCTTTGTCATCACCACCGACGGACTGGAAAACGCCAGCAAACGGTTTGGCTACGAGAAGATCCGCCGGATGATCGAGCGGGAAAAAGAACGGTACGGCTGGGAATTTCTGTTCCTCGGTGCCAACATGGACGCCGTGAAGGAAGCTGCCCGCTTCGGCATCTCGTCCGACCGGGCTGTGCGGTTTGAGAATGACGCACAGGGCGTGGCGGTCAACTACCATGTGGTTAGCGAGACAGTCTCCCGGATGCGGGAAGCACCCTGCTGCGCGTCCATCGGTGCGGAGTGGAAAGAACGAATCGAAGCTGATTTCCAGAAGCGGCATCATAGGTAAGGGAGGAAACAGCCATGTTAGGAGCAATCTTGGGTGACATCGTGGGCAGTCCCTATGAATTTGACCACAACAATTACAAGCACAAGGATTTTCCGTTGCTGAGCGAGAAATCGCACTTCACCGATGATACGGTCATGACCGTTGCGGTGGCAGTTGGTCTGATTGACGGAAAGGGTCTGCCGGAGAGAACATTTTGTGCAGTGCAGCATGAAATGCGGTTCTGGGGCCGTGAATATCCCCATGCCGGTTACGGCGGGATGTTCCGCCGGTGGCTGCACGCAGAAAATCCGAATCCCTATGGCAGTTTCGGTAACGGCTCGGCTATGCGGGTGTCGGCAGCGGGCTGGCTGTTCGATACGCTGGACAAAACGCTGGAAATGGCAAAAGTGACCGCTGAAGTCACCCACAACCACCCGGAGGGCATCAAAGGCGCGCAGGCCACGGCGGCAGTGATTTTTCTGGCCCGTACCGGCCACAGCAAGCCGGAAATCAAACAATATGTGGAGCAGACCTTCGGTTATGACTTGAACCGTACCTGCGATGAAATTCGGCCGACCTATCATCATGTGGAGACCTGTCAGGAAACTGTGCCGGAAGCAATCATTGCTTTTCTGGAAAGCGTCAGTTTTGAGGATGCACTTCGCAATGCGGTCTCTCTGGGCGGCGACAGCGACACCCTTGCCTGCATCACCGGCGGCATTGCCGAAGCTTTTTACGGGATGCCGCAGGAACTGCGGGACGAGACTTTGAAACGTCTGCCGGAGGATATCCGGGAAGGATATGAACTGTTGTGCTTCATGATTGCCAAGATGATATAAAATGCGATGATACGACTGAATTTTGAAAAGATTGCATAGGATTTTATAAAAGTATTATTCTTTTATGAATTTTAGCACTCTACGCTTGACAGTGCTAAAAAATCGTGTTATAACAGTGGCGTGCTCAGGAGGAAGGGCAAAAGGAGAGCCGCTAGGCTCCCCGGAAAGCCTTTCTGAGTGGACGCTTCAGATTTTTTGCCCCGACCCGAACGCCGGGATTGGAGGAATGATTTATGCTTATGCCGACTGTTTTCCATGAAAACCTGTTCGATGATTTCTTCGATCCGTTCTGGAATGACGCTGCACTGGAACGTATGATGAACCGTGAGGCTCGTGATACCTTTGGTAAGCGCGGTGCAAACATGATGAAGACCGATGTCAAACAGACGGACAACGGCTACGAAGTAGCGGTTGATCTGCCGGGCTGCAAGAAGGAAGACGTTCAGATGGATCTGAACGACGGCTACCTGACCATTCAGGCAGTGCGCAGCCACAGCAACGACGAAAAGGATAAGAAGGGCCGCTATCTGCGGCGCGAATCCTTCTCCGGCACCTGCGCACGCAGTTTCTACGTGGGCGATGTGAAGAAGGAAGACATCCACGCAAAGTTCGAGGATGGCGTCCTGCACGTCGAGCTGCCTGCTCCTCAGCAGACGAAGGCTTTGCCTGAGAACCCGAACCTGATCGAGATCGAGTAAAACGCCGGTCGTGTGCGCCAAAGCACAACGCACATAAGATGCCCCCGGAGAGCCGCAACAAGCCCTCCGGGGGCATTTTTGTTTCGCTATCTTTTCCGCAAGGGAAAACCATGGTATACTGAGAACAGCAACTCAGAATTTATGGAGGTACCTCACTATATCCTGTGAGCCGGGTGAGCGGCTGACTTTTGCGGTATACTCCGTTCGGAAAGATCAAAGCGCATGGAGGTAAAAAGCATGCTGACCTATACCTATGTTTCAGAGGGGACGTTTGCCCTGATGGAAAAACCAAAGCCGGTGCTGCAGCACGAGCGGGACGCCATTGTAAAGGTGACCCTTGCCAGTATCTGCTCCAGCGATCTGCACATCAAGCACGGCAGCGTGCCCCGGGCGGTGCCCGGCATCACGGTAGGGCACGAGATGGTGGGCATCGTAGAAGAAGTGGGCAGTGCGGTGACCAATGTGAAACCCGGCGACCGGGTGACGGTGAACGTGGAGACCTTCTGCGGAGAGTGCTTTTTCTGCAAAAAAGGCTTCGTGAACAACTGCACCGATCAAAACGGCGGCTGGGCGCTGGGCTGCCGCATCGACGGCGGGCAGGCCGAGTATGTCCGGGTGCCCTTTGCGGATCAGGGACTGAACAAGATCCCGGACGGCGTTACCGATCGGCAGGCGCTGCTGGTGGGCGATGTGCTGGCCACCGGCTTTTGGGCGGCACGCATCTCGGAAATCACCCCCGAGGATACCGTGCTGATCCTCGGTGCAGGGCCGACCGGCATCTGCACGCTGCTGTGCGTCATGCTGCACAGCCCCAAGCGCATCATCGTCTGTGAAAAGGACGCAAGCCGCCTGCAGTTCATCCGTCGGCACTACCCGCAGGTGCTCACCGTGCAGCCGGAGGACTGCGCCGCCTTTGTGCGTGCCCACAGCGACCACGACGGGGCCGATGTGGTGCTGGAGGTGGCAGGGGCAGACTCCACCTTCCGGCTGGCATGGGAGTGTGCACGGCCCAACGCCGTTGTGACGGTGGTGGCGCTGTACGATAAGGCACAGACCCTGCCACTGCCGGAAATGTACGGCAAAAACCTCACCTTCAAGACCGGCGGCGTGGACGGCTGCGATTGTGAAGAAACGCTGCGTCTCATCGCAGAAGGCAAGATCGATACCGAACCGCTCATCACCCACACCTACCCCCTGCGCCGGATCGCAGAGGGCTACGAGCTGTTTGAAAAGAAACGGGACGGCGTGATCAAGGTGGCAGTGGAGTGCTGACGGTCTGCGCCAAGGCACAACGCACATAAAGTGGCCCCGGAGAGCTGTAACAAGCCCTCCGGGGCCATTTTTGTTTCCCGACATCTTTTCCGCAGCGGCAAGGCGTGGTAGAATAATGGCAGAACCAATCCACAGGTGAGAAAATCGAACTTCAGCCTGAAATGCGGAGCCGTTGCATCGAGCATCGCACATGATTCCCATAACCTGATCGTGGCAGGGGACAACGATACCGATATGATGTTGGCCGGCAACACTGTGCGGAAAACAAAGGCGGACTTGCGTTTGTGGCAGATGGACAGGTCGTGGCAGAACTTGCGCTTCCGGTGGCCGGATTGATGAGCACCGAAAGCGCAGAGAGCGTTGCGGCGAAAATGCAGGCGCTGAACGATGCCCTCAAGGCACATGGTGTAGCGGAAGACATCGGCATTTTTATGACCCTCGCCTTCGTCAGCCTTCCGGTCATTCCCAAACTCAGACTGAATACATACGGCATCATCGATGTAGCGCAGCAGAAAGTCGCTCCGGCTGTTTTTTAATACGCGATAACAAAAATACTGCCGGAGACCGACCCGAATGATCCGTCTCCGGCAACAGAACAGTTCGTTCCTACTCTTAGAAGCGAGCCGCATCAAGAGAAAAATTGACGGAAATTCTTATTTGATAAATCGGAAGTTGTATCAGCATAAGAAGGAGAATAATATCATGTTCAGAACAATTCGTAAAAAGAAAAATGAAATCAGCATCGACACGGCAAAGGCTCTTTTGCAGTCCAGCCGACGTGGCGTTCTTGCCGTAAATGGAGATGACGGATATCCCTATGCAATTCCTATCAACTATGTCTACGATGACGATGCGCAGAAAATTTATTTTCATGGAGCACGCGTAGGTCATAAAGTAGATGCACTGCGTGCCTGTGACAAAGTATGCTTCACGGTATATGGAAATGAAACCATCAAAGAAGAAGATTGGGCACCGTTTGTGCAGAGCGTTGTGGTGTTCGGCAGATGCCACCTCGTAGAATCCGGTGCAAGAGCAACAACTCTGTTAAAACGATTTGCAATGAAATACTATCCCAGCGAACAGTTAGTTGATGAGGAAATTGCCCACGCAGGAAAGGCTGCGCAAATTTTCGAAATAGAAGTGGAGCACCTCAGCGGTAAGGAAATACAGGAACGATAAATTCACGTTTGTGGAAGTTATAAAGGGGTGCATCATGGAAATCGAGTATAAACAAACAAAAGATTTCACGGCCGATGAATTGCAGAAACTGTTTTTATCCGTTCACTGGGAATCCGGCAATTATCCCGAAAAACTTGTCCGTGCGATGCACAATTCCACACGAGTTATTTCTGCGTGGGATGGTGATAAGCTGGTCGGGCTGGTTCGCGCGCTTGATGATGGAGAAACAGTCGCATTTTTGCATTATCTTTTGGTGGACCCTGCTTATCAGGGACAGTACATTGGAGATGAGCTGATGAAACGGATCATGAGTTTCTATCAAAATCTTCTGTATGTGAAAGTTATGCCGTCTGATCCTAAAACGATCCCATTTTATGAGCGATATGGCTTTCAACAATATGATAATTACTCTGCAATGGTGCGGAAGCACTTTTTGTGAGTTGGTATGATGGATCGATTTGCAGCTAGCAAGGAAACCGTAAGGAGTACAGAGCATGGATGCAAACTGTACCAGTAAAAGAAGGAAAGTTAAGAGTATGGAAACAGTATACATTGCAGGCGGGTGCCTTTGGGGCGTCCAGCATTTTTTTGACACGGTGCCCGGTGTACGGACGACCGAAGCCGGGAGAGCCAACGGAACAACAAACACGCTGGACGGCCCGTATGATGGATACGCAGAGTGCGTTAAAGTGGTCTTTGATGAGAAATGTACCAGTGTTACAGAGCTTATGGAGCATCTGTTTGAAATCATCGACCCGTACAGCCTGAACAAACAGGGCGTTGATGTTGGAAAAAAGTATCGCACGGGGCTTTACAGCACAAATCCCGGACATCTGGAAGAAGCAAGAGCCTTTATTGACAGCCGGAAGGACCGGGATAAAATCGTTGTGGAAGTGCTGCCGCTGACGAATTACGTCCGGAGTGCAGAGGAGCATCAGCATCATCTGGAGCGGTACCCGGAAGACTGCAGCTACTGTCATATCCCGGATGAAGTCTTAAACAAATACAGGAATCAGTAAGCAAAGGAAAAACGAAAATGCGGGGATTGGGAACGATCATCAATGCGCTGGCCATTGTGATAGGCGGTGTGCTGGGTATTCTGTTCAAACGCTTTCTGAAAGAGCGCTATCAGGATACAATCATCAAAGCCACGGGCTTTTCCGTGGTGTTTCTGGGAGCGGCGGGAACGCTCTCCAAGATACTGACGGTTAGGCCAGACGGAACTTTGAGCACCGGTGGCTCTATGGTCATGATTCTATCGCTGGCGTTGGGTGCGCTGCTGGGTGAACTTATTGATCTGGATGCACAGTTTGAACGCTTTGGCGAGTGGCTCAAACACAAGACTGGCAGTGACGGCGACAACCAGTTCGTCAACGGCTTCGTGTCGGCATCCCTGACGGTGAGCATCGGGGCCATGGCCGTCATCGGCTCCATTCAGGATGGCATCTACGGCGATCATTCCACGCTGGTGGCAAAAGCGATTCTGGACTTTATCATTGTGCTCATCATGGCGTCCTCCATGGGCAAGGGCTGCGTGTTTTCATTTATTCCGGTGGCAGTGCTGCAAGGTGCCATGACGGCTCTTGCGGTAGTACTGTCCGGCTTTATGACGGACGCTGTGCTGAACAATCTCTCGCTGGTAGGAAATATTCTGATTTTTTGTGTGGGCATCAATCTGGTATGGCCAAGAACCATCAAGGTGGCAAACCTGCTGCCGTCCCTTCTGGTTGCAGTGGCGCTGACGGGGATTTTATGAATTGGAATTTGAAGAGGTAGTTAAGATGAAAGACGGAAAACACCCAAACCCCAATACAATCCATCCAATTGCAGGGTATGATAAAGAAATATATGTGAAGCCGACGATTACAAATCCGAATATTATTGTCGGGGACTTTACTTATATTGCCGATTCGGATTTTGAAAGTCATGTTTCACACTTATACGAGTGGAATGATGACAAACTCATCATCGGAAAGTTCTGTCAAATCGCCGCCGGAGTTGAGTTTGTGATGAACGGTGCAAACCATCAGATGAACGCCGTCTCTACATTCCCGTTCTATACCTTGGAGGGATGGGAAATGTCGCCGCCTGCAAAGACGGATCTGCCATTAAAAGGAGATACCGTTATCGAAAATGATGTTTGGATCGGGCAAAATTCGGTAATCCTTCCCGGCGTTCACATTGGAGATGGTGCAATCATTGGTGCAAACAGCGTTGTGGGAAGTGATGTTCCACCATATACGAAGGTCGTTGGGAATCCTGCAAGAGCAATTCAAAAACGCTTTGACGATGAACTGATTGAATTGCTGCTGAGATTCAAGTGGTGGGATAGGAGCATTGACGAAATCAACCGGCTGATTCCAATCTTGACTTGCAGTGATTTGGATAAAGTGAAAGCTGAAATCAAAAAGCAATTAGGCTGACAAATTCGCGTTTATCAAGGTGAACATTTAAGTATTAAAAACGGGAGTGAAAACAAATGATGACCATTGCACAGATCATGGAAAAGATGATCGCCTTTTCCGAAGGGAATATCCATGACATCACGCACCTGAGCTGCGTGTGGACCTATGCCAAAACCATTGGTGAGCTGGAGGGGCTGGACGCAGACACGCAGTTTATTCTGGAGGTAGCGGCCATCACCCACGATATCGCCTGCCCGCTCTGCCGCAAAAAGTACGGCAACACCAATGGTAAATATCAGGAGCAGGAGGGTGCCCCGCTGGTGCGGGAGTTCTTGGCGGATACCGGCATGACAGCAGAACAGATCGACCGTGTGGCCTATCTGGTAGGGCATCACCATAGCCCGGCGCAGATCGACGGCATTGACTATCAGATTCTGATTGAGGCAGATTATATCGTCAATGCGTCCGAAAGCGGGTACGACCAGCAGGCAATCCGAACCTTTATGGAACATACGATGAAGACGGCCGCAGGTATCCGGCTGACGAAAACGGTGTTTGGAGTGTAAAAATGATTCAGAAGCATTGCTTTGAATGCGGCACGGCATTGATTGAAAAAGAACTGGAAGAAGAGGGCATTGTGCCTTATTGCCCGAAATGCCAGCAATATCGGTTCCCGATGTACAATGTGGCAGTCAGCATGATTGTTGTGGATGAGGAAACCGGGAAAATTCTGCTCATCCAGCAGTACGGCAAGCCCTCTTATATTCTGGTGGCTGGATATGTGAACCGCGGTGAGGCAGAAGAACACGCCGTGGTGCGGGAAGTCCGGGAAGAAACCGGGTTGGAAGTAGAGCACCTCCGGTTCAACCGTACTAAGTTTTTTGAGCCGTCCAACACGCTGATGTGCAACTTTACGGCTTTCGTCAGAACCGCAAAGGCGCTGCATATCAACCACGAAGTGGACCGCTGCAAGTGGTTCACCCCGCAGGAAGCCAGAGAAAACATCCGTCCCAACAGCCTTGCAGCGGAATTTTTGAATGCGTATCTGGACGAAGTGGGGAATAAGCCGATGGAGATGTGATTCGTGGCTGTGCCGCGGGAATTTTGACGGAGAGTATGGAAAAAAGTTGGTTCGGCCTGTTTCGGTTGACTTTTTTATAAAGAATCGATATATATGATACTATATAGTATCAATAAGTATCAACTGCGAGGTGGACAGAATGGATGGGGCACAGTTTGCCAAAATGCTTTCAGATAAGCATTTGCTTGAACTCAATCGGATGGAATACAAGTACTCGACTGTCAGCGTCAATGAATTTGCCGAATTGCTGCGGCAAAACTTTGCGCAGTCTCTGCCGTTGACTGATTTTTCTGGAAATAAGCTGTTTTACCTGCCGAACCTCGCGCAAATTTCAACAAATGGTATACAGAAAACAGAATAGAATCATCTTCGATGTCTCGTTGGGAAACTAACGGGGTGTTTTTTGCCCAAATTCGGCTGTATAGAACACTGAAAAGTCAAAACGAACCTTAGGTAGTCCTGCAAGGACAACTAAAGTGCGCCTATGAGGCCGACGCGAAATCGGAGGATTCTTGTTAAACTTACTATACTATACCATTGCAAAAAAGAAGTGAGCACGATATAATATGGATAAGAAGGCAAAAGTCACCGCAATGGTGTGAAAATAGATTTTGGGTGTTTCCATAAGGAGTAGATCGAGAGGTGTTATCCTCAGTGGCTGAAAGCGCAGATGTGTGATGCTTGCAGCAAGCTATTTGTATAAGCCGAAAGGCCGCAGAAATGCGGCTTTTCCTAAATGCATGAAATTAGCCAAACCTAACTTGTAAATGTGCGCGTGCCGGTTAGACAAAACTAACCACAAAAGGAGAGACAGCAATGCGAGAACACAAGAATTTCTGGGACAGAAATGCAGGTCTGTATGACTGCTTTATGCGAAAAGACAGGGCAGTATACGAGAAAATGTATGAGCTGATCCGTCCGGTCGTGAAAGACAAAACAGTGCTGGAGGTGGCTACCGGAACGGGACTGATCGCCAAGCACATCGTAAAAGCAGCGGCACACATCGAGGCGACGGATGCCTCTCCGGAAATGATTGCAGAGGCCAAACGGGGGAATTACTCTGCGAAGCTGCGTTTTTCCGTGCAGGATATGTTTTCTCTGCCATACGCGAGCAAATCATTCGATGTGGTAATCGTATCAAACGCACTGCACATTGTGCCTCAGCCAGAAAAATCACTGCGAGAGATCAAACGTGTGCTGAAGGATGACGGTGTGCTGATTGCGCCTACCTTTACGCACGCAGAAAACTCATTTCCCGGTAAGATCAAAGCCTTTTTCATGAATCTGGCAGGCTTTCCTCTCCACAGCAAGTGGACGAGTGAAGAATACCTAAAATTTCTGCAACAGAATGATTGGACAATGCGAAAAAGTGTTGTTCTAAAGGCCTCTTTTCCGCTGACCTATACGGAATGTGTGAAATCGGAGGTGTGATATGTCCTTCTTTGAAAACACCCGAAAGCCCGTAGGCCTTGGCGGGAAGATCATGGTTGCCATGATGAACTTTGGACACAGCGCAATGGCAGAATGGGGGCTGAGTTTTTTGCAGCCTGCCCCGGATACCATGGTGCTGGACTGCGGCTGCGGCGGTGGGGCGAACATTAAAACGCTGTTGAAACTGTGTCCCAAAGGCAAGGTGCAGGGCATCGACTACTCAGCCGTCAGCGTGGAAAAAGCGCAAAAAGTCAATGCCAGAGCCATTGCGGCAGGACGGTGTACCGTGCAACAGGCAAGTGTGGCAGAGCTGCCGTTTGAGGCGGAGCAGTTTGATGTGGTGACCGCCTTTGAAACGGTCTACTTCTGGCCGGAGCTTGCACAGAATTTCAGAGAGGTCTATCGGGTGCTGAAACCCGGCGGGGTCTTTTTCATCTGCAATGAAGCAAACGGCGAAACGACAAAAGACGACAAATGGACGCAGATCATCGATGGCATGACTATCTATACGGACACTGCACTGAAAGAGTATCTGGAACAAGCAGGATTTTGTCAGATTCAGAGCCACAAAAATAAAAGGGGCTGGCTTTGCATCACAGCACAGAAATGAGGTGTGATCATGTCGAAAAAGGCAACGGAATTTCAAAGAAAAGCAATGAGCTGGATGTACCGGGGCAAGGAGATCTTCAAGCCTTTGAACACCGGCTGGATCGACGAGAATGTTGCCTGCGTGCGCGAATGGGTGGCGAACATCTTCTTCTACCGCAAAGGCGATACGACCATTATGGTCGATGCGGGATATAACTACGACCGCCTTGCCGAAAAAAT
>NZ_JBBMEN010000030.1:0-25157 GCF_040096575.1 Faecalibacterium intestinale | reverse complement strand
GAGGACACGAAGAAGTGGGTGCTGTCCCCTGAACGCAAGGCTCCGCAGTCCACGAGAGAATATGCAGCCCATCGGTTAGACACCGTGCTGGACAAGTTTCTCAAGACCATGCAGACCACCGCTGCCCGCTTGCAGGAGAAGCTGCTGAAGCCGGAGGCCCGGCAGAAAGGCAAGGAACAGGTCAAGGAGAAAGCACGGGATTCCGTTCTGCAACTGCTGAACCGCTTGCAGGCAGAACAGGCACAAAACAAACCAGCGGCACAACCCCGCACACAGGAGGGGCACTCGGAAATCTGAACCTCATCGGGAACGTTTGGGGCAGAAAGCTGGCACTTTCTGCCCCGGCACCCGGTTACAAGGAAACGGAGGTCTGCCTATGAATATGAATCGGCCTGACATGACCGAAGATGTGAAATCTAAAGATTATACGAATAAGTCCTTGCAAAAGGACTCGAACACGGTTACAATGAAAGCGTCCAAATCCCCTGCCACAGAATCTTCTGACCAGACCAAAGCAGCCAAGCACGAGCCCCTTGTTTACCGGGTAGAGGAGATTGCCCAGCTTTTGGCGATTTCTCCCCGTGCGGCGTACAACCTGTGCAACACCACAAAGGATTTCCGGGTGCTGCGCATCGGCACCAGCATCCGGGTAAACAAGCAGAGCTTCGACAACTGGTTTGCGGCGGTCTGAGGGAGGTAATCTATGGCATCTATTCTGAAGCGCGGAGATTCCTACTCCGTCCGTTACAAGTACAAAGACCATTCCGGCAAACCCTGCGAGGGATGGGAAAGTTTCAAGACCAGGAAGGAGGCGCAGGAGCGAAAGATCACGGTCGAGAAAGAACTGCTGGACGGCAGCTTCCTTGTTCCTGACACCATGACGGTGGAGGAGATGCTGTACAAATGGATTCCAATTCAGTCCACCAAGCACAAATGGTCTCCCAAGACCTACACCCAGTCCGTGGCGATGGTGCAGAACCTTATCGTGCCGTATATCGGGAAACGGAAGGTACAGGAGCTGCGCACCTACGACATTGAGAAGTTCTATGCCACCCTTGCCAAGACCCCCCTGCGGGCAATATGTGCACGGTGTGAAGCAGGACCTGTCCAAGAAGCAGAAGAAGCGGCTGCTGTCCAGCACCTCTATTCATGAAGTCCACACCCTGCTGAAAACCGCCTTTTCCTATGCGGTGGAATGGGACTTGATCCACAAGATTCCCCTGCCCCGTGATGCCCCCAAGGTCAATATCGAGGAACGCACCATCTGGGACGAGAAAACCATGCTGGCGGCTTTGCAGACCATCAAGAACCCCGCTCTTCATCTGGCGGTGCATATGAGCATGATCCTTTCGCTCCGTGAGGGCGAAATCCTCGGCTTACAGCCGAGTGATCTGGACTTTGATGCCGCCGATGGGCGTGGTACCATCTCGGTCAGCAAGACCATGCAGAGAGCCAACAAGGACGCTCTGGAAAAGCTCGACCCCAAGCAGATCTACTACACCTTCCCGGACAGGCGTGAGGGCAGCAAGTCCTCCCTCATCCTGAAAAAGCCCAAAACCAAGAAGTCCAACCGCATCCTGTATATGACCAAGCCTTTGAAAGAGGAACTTCAAGCATGGTTTGAAAAGCTCAAACAGGACGAGCAGAGCGCCCCAGAGAAGTACAGCACCTGCGGGCAACTGTTCCGGCTCCCGGACGGCTTGCCCATCGCGCCGGAGCTGCTGACAAAGTGGTACCGCCTGTGGAGAGCCGAGCATCCAGAGTTTGAACAGATCGTGTTCCACGGTCTGCGGCACTCCAGTGCCACCTACCAGCTTTTGCAGTCTGACGGTGACTTCAAGTCAGTGCAGGGCAACACAGGTCATGCAACGGCATCTGTCCTGATGGACACCTACGCCCACACGCAGGACAAGCCCCGGTTGGAGCTGACCGAGAAGATCGAAGCGAACTTCTATTCCCAAGACCTGACCCCGGCAGCACCTCAGCCCCGGCAAAACGAAAAGCCGGCGGCAACAAAAATCTCCGGTAAGGAGATCTTTGAAGCCATCCGGCTGATGGACGCAGACGAACGCAGAGAATTGACGAGAGCCTTGTTCGCCTAACTTCTCTTCTTTTTATGCAAAGGAAAGCAGGCTGTGCAAACCTTGCGCAGAAAAGCCCCCGATTCGGGCAAATGTGCAAACGGTGTGCAGAAAGTGTGCAGCCGCTTTCCTACATAAAGAAAGAACGCCAAATCTTTCGATTTGACGTTCGAAATTTGGTGCAGTAAAGCAATCCAAATCCGAACCATTTCCCTTTGATGCGGCTTCTGCCGCTTCCCCAAAGGTGACGGTCTGTGTTCCTTCTTTATAGTTGAAGGTTATCAAAACCTTATCATCATACAGGTAAATCGCATTGATGAAGGTATCCACTAGTGCCTGCCGCTGGTCTTTCAGGCTCATGTCCAGCTTACGGAACCGCAGCAGCCAAAACCTGATAAATTCTTCGGTCACTTTCGGCTTCGCCAGCTTTTCTTCCGCAATGCGTGCTTCAAGCTCACGCTTGGTTTCTTCCAGCTGCTCCAACCGCTCCTTGGTGGAGCTGGTCAGGATACCGGCCTGAATCGCATTGAGCATATTCTGGATACCGGATTCTGCATCCCGGAGCTGCTTTTTATAAAGGGGAATGTTGGTATTCTCCTTGTTTTGCAGTTCCATCACCTTGGCGATGATGGATTCCATAGCGGCATCGTCTTTCACAAGCTGCATGGTCTGGTTGACCACCAGATCTTCCAGCCACTGTTTGCGGACGGTCTTTTTCTTGCAGCCCTTGTGCTTTTTGGCAGTGGCACATTTATAGTAGCGGTGGACTTCACCCGTCCGGCTTGTGCCGCTTTCGCCAAACATCAACGCCCCACAGTAGCCGCAGAACAGCTTGGTGGTGAGCAGGTAGTCATCCTCTGCCTTTCTACGGGCAGGGGCTTTTTTGTTTTTGGCGATCTTTTCCTGCACATCGTTGAAAAGCTCTGCGGACACAATGGAGGGAATCGCATCGGGAATCAAAACATCACGATATTTCAGCTCCCCGATGTAGCGGCGATTGTTCAGCATATGCTGAATGGTGTTGAAGGTCATCAGCCCGCCACGCTGGTTCTTGACGCCCTTTTCGTTCAGCCAATCCCGAATTTCCCGCATGGTCTGGCCATCGTTGTACCGCTGGAAGGTTTCTGCCACAAAGGGAGCAGTCAACGGGTCGATTTCAAAGCGGTGGTCTGCGTTGATGATGTAGCCAAAGGGAATGGCACCGCCAGTGAACTTTCCCTTCAGTGCGTTTTCGGTCATGCCACGAATGACCTTTTCAGACAGGTCAGCGGAATAATACTCGGCATAACCTTCCAGCACCGATTCCAGAATGATGCCCTCCGGTCCCTCGGAGATGATCTCGGTGGCAGACATGAGCTTGACACCGTTCTTCTTCAGCTGGGTCTTGTACCGGGCACTGTCGTAGCGGTTCCGGGCAAAACGATCCAACTTCCAGACCAGCACGATGTCAAACAGCTTCTTGTCACTGTCCTTAATCATCTGCTGAAACTCCGGGCGGTTGTCCGTCTTGGCAGAGATAGCACGGTCAATGTAGTGCTTGACGATGGTGATGCCGTTCTTTTCCGCATAGGCAGTGCATTCACGAATCTGGCCTTCAATGGATTCTTCGCGCTGGTTATCCGATGAATAGCGGGCATAGATCACGGCGGTCATGGCAGGCACCTCACTTTACACATCATTGAACGGTGGAGTGTTCTTTTAAAGCAATGTTTCGTATAATGGATATACCACATTTTACAGATGATTGCAAGCTTTTTATACGCTTTTCACGAGATTCAGTAAAAAACATGAACTCCTATGAAAGCAAAATATTCACATTCCATGGTTCTATGAAGGTGCCCGGAGCAATTGTGTCATTTTGACACAATTCCTTATTTCTCCATAAACCATAAAAATTCAACTTTTTAATGCAGCAGCTACAACGTTGGATTGCATATCGCAAATATACTATTTGAATATTGCGCTGATTTTTGTCTTGTTACGGTTTCGCAATAGTCAAAACCACCGGCTAAGCCGGTGGCTTGAGTAAGCCCTAGAAGGGCATCCTACTGGCAAAGCCCCTCAAGGGGCCTCGAGCAAGCGTCTTTCATCTGCATTACCTGCCCTACCGCTCTAACGAGCTATGTTGCAAAGTGCATCTTCTAAGATAACAATTTCTTTGTCATCTCGCTTTGCTCGAATCTTATAGCTAAAGCATTTTCTACTCCACCAGCGGAGCTGGTGGTTGTCGCTCGCTTAAGCTACTCAAGACCAAAGTGGTGGGTATCACGATGATACCCACCACTTTAGCCAAGTAAATTTTTATTTTTGAATCGTAAAACGGAACGAGGTTCCCTTCTCCACCGCAAAGCAGGCGTCTGCATGGGGCTTTGCGCCCCAGCTGTTGTCGCCGCCCACGCCGCGCTGGAAGGCAGCACACCGGACGACAGTCTTGTTGTCGTCCCGGGGCAGTTCATAGAGATGGCGGGCGTTTTCCAGTTCATGGGGGGTGTAGGGCAGCGCCGAGAAGGTCATGCCATCCCCTGCAAAGCCGATACCTATCTTCAATCCGCTGCTGGTGAGCGCTGCGCGGTACACGCCGGTGCGGCTGCCGCACTCCTGCGGGTGGACCGGGCTGTTCTGGGCAAAGTCCTGCCGGACATTGTAGCTCCAAGCGCCCATTTTGCCGCCTGCGGTGCGGTCGGCGGTGGTCTCCCGGGGGCCAAGACCCAGATAGGATACCTCCGTCAGCTCCCGGCGCAGCGGGAAGAGCAAGCCGAACTCCGGTACTTCTGTCCTGTCGCCCTGCCATGTCATGGTGATATCGCAGCGGCCTGCGCCGTCGATGGCAAAATCAATGGGCAGCGTCTGCCCATCTGGCAGGGTGTAGTTTGCGCGGACGATGACGAACTCATCCTTTGCTTCGGCGGTCAGGTTATCGCAGCGGGCATAAAGACCCGCAGTTTTCCAGAAGGCAAACTCGAAGGGTTCGGCGCAGCCCTCATCGTTGTTGGTGGGCGCACGCCAGAAATTGGGGCGCACGGTATCGTCCAGCAGCTGCACGCCGTTATAGCGGATGGACACCAGCCCCTTGCCTCGGCCAAAGATGTACTCGAAGCCCTCGCCCTTTACGCCGACGTTGCAGTCCATCTCCACCAGCTGCGGGGCGGGCAGGGTCAGCCGGGCGACGGCGTAGTTGTGCCATACCTGCCCCAAAGCGGCTTCATAGCCCGCCGGGATGCCGGGCAGTGCAGCCCGCTGGATGGCGGTAACGGTCATGCAGGCAAGCCCAGCCTCCGGTAAGGCAAAGGGAAACGGGATGTGCTCCGTCCCGCCCGGTTTGCAGTCTGCCCGCAGCACCGCCCGGCGCTCCGGCTTGCCGTTGACCGAGGACGCAAACACAAGGTCGTAGGCGCTCAGGTCGGTAAAGAGATTCCGGTTTTCAATCACGGCTTCAGTGTCGGTGAGGGTGATTTTCAAGGGAGCATAGGCCGCCTTGACCGCATCCATCTTAGGGGTGTTACGGCGGTCGGGCAATACAAGGCCGTCCACACAGAACTCCCGGTCGGTGGGGCGGTCGCCAAAGTCGCCGCCGTAGGCAAAGCCGGGCTTGCCGTCCGGGTCAGTGACCGCGATGCCGTGGTCCATGTACTCCCAGATAAACCCGCCCTGATACAGCGGCTCTTCGTAGGCATACTCGGTGTAGTCGGTGATGCCGCCGTTGGAGTTGCCCATGGCGTGGCTGTACTCGCACATGATAAAGGGCTTTTCCGGGTGCTCTGCCAGAAACTTTTTGATGTCTGCCACCGGGGTATACATCTGGCTTTCCATATCGGAGGTGGCAGGGTATTCCCGGTTCCAGAAAATGCCCTCGTAGTGCACAAGGCGGCTGGGGTCGGTGCGGCGGAAATACTCGCTCATCTCCCACAGGGTCTTGCCGCCGTGGCTCTCGTTGCCGCAAGACCAGATGAGGATGGCCGGGTGGTTTTTGTCCCGTTCCAGCATGGCTTCGGCCCGGGCAAGCACATTCTCCCGCCACTCCGGGCGCGCACCGGGCAGCGTCCATTCGTCCGAACCGTCCGCACCCAGCTTCTGCCATGTGCCGTGGGTCTCCAGATTCGTCTCCCCGATGACATACAGGCCGTATTCATCGCAGAGCTGCAAGAAATACGGGTCATCCGGGTAGTGGCTGGTGCGCACGGCGTTGACGTTATGGGCTTTCAGGTTCTTTACATCCCACAGCATCTCTTCCCGGCTGACGGTGCGGCCGGTGCGGCAGCTCCACTCATGGCGGTTGACGCCCTTGAACACGATACGCTTGCCGTTCAAAAGCATCTGGCGGTCTTTCCGTTCAAATTTGCGCAGACCGACTTTCATGCCAGTGCGCTCCACGAGAGCACCCTCGTTCAGCAGGGCAATTTCTGCCTCGTACAGGTTCGGCTGCTCGGCGCTCCACAGAGCGGGGTCAGTCACCGCAAAGGTGAAAGAAACATCCTGCACGTCCTCTTCCACGTCCGGGTCGGCCTCGCCCTTGCCGAACACCACACCGCTGTCGTATTCGGCGGGCTCGCCCACCTCAGCGGACTGCTCCTGCCCATTGAACACCACCGACACCGTTCCCGCGCCGCTGACTTTGCAGTCAAAGGTGACAGTAGCGCTGGAAAAATCCTCTGCAAAGCTCTGCTTCACAAAGACATCTTCCAGATGGAGCTCCGGCTTGGTGAACAGCTCCACGGAGCGGAATAAGCCGCTCATGCGCCAGAAATCCTGATCCTCCAGCCAGCTGCCGGAGGAGAAACGGTACACCTGTACCGTCAGGGTATTTTCGCCGGGGTGGACGGCAGCAGTCATGTCAAATTCCGCCGGGGTAAAGGTATCCTCGGTGTAGCCGATGTAAACGTCATTGCACCAGACGGCGGCGGCACTGTCGGCACCGTTCAGGCGCAGATAGCAGCTTGCCCAGCTTTCCGGCAGGGCGAAACTACGCTGGTACTCCCCGATGGGGTTATAGTCCTGCGGGATCTGACCGGGGTGCAGCTTTTCGTGGCCGTCCCACGGGTACTGGGTGTTGACGTAATGGGGCGCGCCGTAGGGCTGGCCGGGCTTTTGCAGGCTCTGCATCTGGATGAAGCCGGGCACAGTCAGAGTGTCCCACTCCGAGAAGGGCGCAGTCAGGTTTTCCGCATAGCGGAAGTTCCACTCGCCGTCCAAGCTGACGGTCAGCGGCAGTTCGGGGCTGGTCTGGTCCGCAAAGTGGGCGTGGAATGGCAGACGGTTCTGCTGGAAAATTTCCGGGTCGGCCAGAAGCGCCGGGGTAATGGGATGATTCAAAGGCATAAATGTCACCTCGCAGCATTTTCTGCTTTTATTATAGCACAGGATATAAGAAAAACAGCCGCACAAAACGACTGTTTTTCTGGAAAGAAGCGGCATCAGTCTGCTTCGTCAAAGACCTCGGTGTCCAGTTCTGTGTGCCCCTTGGGGATGTGGTACTTCACGGCGGGCAGATGGACGTTGGTGAAGTACAGGCTGGTGTTGGGGTCGCAGCCGATGACCACTGCCTCTCCCCTGCCGCGCACGGTGCAGCGCAGGGTGTCGCAATGGGCTTCGGCGGTGTCATTTTCCACACTTTCGGCATAGCCCGGTGCAAAATTGGGCACGGCAAAACCGCAGTCGTAGACTTCGCAGTCGAAACTGCTGTCAATCTCGTGGTGGCGGCGGTGGCCGGTGGCCGTGGGGGTGATGGTAGTGGTCACCTCAATGCCGGGGAAGGGCGACCACTGCGCAGTCACAGCCCCGGCTTCAATTTCCCACGTTTTGCTCACCTTGCGCACAAACACGTTATCGTCGATGACAAAGGCCAGCATACTGTCGGGAGCCGCCTGATTGAGCACCTCCCGGCTGCGGGAGGCGCAGAAGCCAAAGCGGGTATCGTAGGCAAATTTTGCATACTTTTCCGGGAACTGTCCGTGGCCGTGCCCCTCGTTGACACCGGCAGCATAGGCCGTTACCCGCCCCGCCCGGCGCTGCACCAGCATATTGGCGTAGGGCATTGGCTTGAGCCGCTCCAATGTGGGCATGGGCGCGGCTTCGGCAGACCAGAAGGGATGGTCATCCGGCAAAGCAAGCAGCAAAAAGCTCTTCATACCCCAGTAGGGGCTGCCGGGGGCGTTGTACCGCTCGGCCATGTACATCTGCGGGTAGCAGTAGCCGATGGTCAGAATGCCGTCCCGGTCGAACATTTTCTGCCCCAGCCACCAGTTGAAGTTGCGGACGATAAGGCCCTTCATTACCGGCAGGGGCAGCGGTTCCAGCCCTGCCCAGATACAGGCCGCCCAGAAGCTGTTCTGAGCAAAGCGGTAGGTCAGGCTGCGGCCAAAGGGCAGCGCTGCGCCGTTGGCATCGAACCAATAGACGAACTGCTGCGCGAACAGCTGGGCGCGCTGGCGGTAGAGTGCAGCACGCCGGGGGTCGATGTCTGCGGCAAATTTAGAGTAGAGCAGCCCGTAATACTGGATGGCCCACGGGATGTAGTAATCCTTTTGCACGGAGGCGCCATCGGTGGACCAGCCGTCGCCGCTGTAATAGCTGTCAATTTTGCAAAGACCGTCCTCCAGCAGTTCCGGGCTGTAAGGCATCCCCACGCTTTTCAGGGCAAGGTTTACAAGGATGCGGAAAAACTGCCAATTGCAGTCCGGGATGGTGTGGGCGTTGATCTGCCCCAGCCATGCGGCAAGATTCTGTTTTTCGGTGTCAGAAAGCGGGGTCCACAGCTTTTCCGGTGCAGTCAGGATGCCGCAGGCAATGGCAGCCATCTCCACATAACACTGGTCGTATTCCCCGGTGGTGCCCCAGTATTCAGGGTTTTCCGGGTCTGCACCGGCCGCAAGACCCTTGCGGTAGATGGTTTCAAATTCCGGCTCAGAGCCGCCGCCCACCCAGAAGGGCACCAGCGCCCACAGCGGGCGGCTGAAGGCTTCCAGCTCAATGGCATTTTGGTTGTAGGTCACGCCCGTCTCGCCCAGATGCAGCCGGGCACAGCCTGCGGAATAATAAGGCTTGAGCGGGTCGAGAAATTTGTGCATCAGTGCGGTAAAATCCGCTTTGGTCTGCAAGTTCATCACCAGTACATCTCCCAATCTTTGGTCAGGCGGGTCAACGCCTCCATGTAGAAATAATCGCCCCAGCTCGTGCATTCATCCACGCCCTCCGGGGTGCAGGTGTTGTAGGGGCTCTTTTTGCTGTAAGTGCCGTGCAGCAGCTGGCCGGAGCCGAGGGTACCGGGCTTTACCGCATAATTTGCGGCAAGGCTGGCCAGCATCTGCCGTGCCAGCGTGCGCCACTGGGCAGCTTCTGTTTCGTCCACATACTTTGCTGCTTCCAGCAGGCCGCAGGCCACGATGGCAGCGGAGGAGGAATCCCGGGGTTCGCCGCTTTCCGGGGCAAAGAGCATATCCCAGCAGGGGATCATATCCTCTGGCAGACGGGAAAGGTAGAACGCCAGTGCTTTGCGGAACACCTCGAGGAACTTTTCATCGTGGGTGTAGGTGTAGCCAATGGCGCTGCCGTACACGCCCCACGCCTGTCCCCGCGCCCAGAAGCTGTCATCCTTATAGCCCTGACAGGTGCGGCCGCCCTTGGGGGTGCCGTCCGGGTTCATAAAGAAGGTGTGGTAGGTGCTGCCGTCCGGTCGGAAGGAGTTTGCCAGCGTGGTGGCGGTGTGGGCGGCGGCGATCTCGCGGTAGTGGTCGCTGCCGGTCACCTGCGCTGCCCAGTACAGCAGCGGCACATTGAGCATGCAGTCAATGATATAGCGGTAGTTGTCGGGGTCGTCCATGGTGCCCCATGCCTGCAAAAATTTTCCACTGGGCTGGTAGCGGGTCAGCAGCTGGTCGGCGGCGGCAATGGCGGCGTTTTTGCCCTTTTCGCTGCCCACCAGCTTCCATGCTGCCACGCAGGTGGGGCTGTACAAAAATCCCATATCGTGGTGGTCCACCTCCACCTTGCGGGCAATGCGGTCCGCAAAGCTGTCCACCTGAATGAGGGCGGCGTTCTTGAATTTTTCCTCCCCGGTGGCTTCGTAGGCCAGCCAGATCTCACCGGGCCAAAAGCCGCAGGTCCACTGGTTATTGGCACAGCCGGGGTAGATATTGTTCACGCTGGAATGGTTCTGGCACTGGTAGGTGTACAGGGGCAGATTGGTCTCCACCTGCTTGCAGGCATCGGCCAGTGCCTGCCGTGCCTCGGTGTCGGTCATAGCGTGGTTCTGGTAGGTTTTCATCTTGATTACTCCTTAAATCCAAAGTTTGGGATATCGTGCCAGCGCTGGCGCAGAAAGTGCATCCCCAGCTTGGGGCGGCGGTCCCGGGTGAACAGACCCTTTTTGTTGCCGTCCACCCGCATGGGGCCCTGCACGGTGTCGTAGTCTGCAAAGTTCCAGACAAATTCTCCCACAAACCACGGGCGCTTGTCAAACTCTGCATCCAGACGGCGGTAGAACTCCACCTGAAACTCCTCGCTGAACATCTCGGCTCCGGCGGTGTGCAGACCTGCCACAGTGTCTGCACCGTACTCGCTCATCATCACGGGCTTGTGCTGCTCTGCCCAGAAATCCAGTTCCTGATTCAACCCGTAGCAGGCGGCGGCCATGTCGCCGGAAAGGTTGTACCAGCCGTAGTAGCGGTTGATGCAGACGATATCCATGGTGCGGGTGGTGATATCTTTCGTATAGTCGTTCTGGCAGCAGACGAGGGTGACCGGGCGGTTCTGCGGGTCCAGCTGATGCGCCAGCTCATACAGCGGGTGCCAGTAATCGTAGGCATCCTGCGGGAAGTGCTCCAGATCCGGCTCGTTGCCAAGGCTCCACAGCACCACGCAGGGGTGGTTTTTGTCCCGATGGATCATCTCAGCAAGCACCTGTCGGTGATGTTCCGCGAGGGGGTATTCCTTGTAGGGATTCACCGCAGCCCCGCCGCCGATGCCCACCGCCGGGGTCTCGTCCATGACCAGAATGCCCTCCCGGTCGCACAGGTCGTAGAATTCCTCGGCGTAGGGGTAGTGGCTGGTGCGCACCGCGTTGGCATTTGCCCAGTGGATCAGGTTCACGTCCTTCACGTTCAGTACCGGGTCAAAGCCGCGTCCATGGGCGGTAAAGTCCTCGTGCTTGCAAAAGCCCTTGAAGTAAAGCGGTTTTCCGTTCAAAAGCACCTGTGTGCCCCGCACCTCAATGCTGCGCACGCCAAAGGTCTGGTCGTAGACGTCCGCCCCGCAGGTGATATGCAGGGTGTACAGGTAGGGCGTGCCGGGTCTGGGCTCCCAGAGATGCACCTCCGGGATGATGATCGTGCCTTCTGCACCCTCGGCACTTGCAACGGCGTTGCCGTCCGCATCCAGCACCGTGACATGGACAGGCGCGCTGCCGGTGGTTTTGACCGCGTACTGCACCGTGCCGTCCACGGCGGGCACTACGGTCACATCCTCGATATACTCTTTTGGGGTGGTGTAGAGCACCACCGGGCGGTGGATGCCCGCATAGTTGAAGAAATCAAAGTTCGGGCGGTTCTGGGGTGCGGCGGCGCGCTTGGCGGCCTCCACACTGGGAATGCCCGCATTGTCCGAGCCAAAAAAGGCCAGTTGTCCGTCCTCGTTGCCCACAGGCAGGGTGCTGTGGTTCACCCGGTTGTCGCAGGCGACGGTCAGCAGCGCCGTCTCGCCGGGGCACAGCAGGGCGGTGACGTCTGCTTCAAAGGGGGTAAAGCCGCCCTTGTGCTGTGCAATGAGCTTGCCGTTCAGCCAGACGTTTGCCGTGTGGGTCACCGAGCCGAACCGCAGCACCACCCGCTGCCCGGCGCAGAAAGTGGACAGCGTGACCTTGCGCTGATACCATGCCCAGCCGTAGTGGCGGCGCAGGGCGGTGGTCTGGTCGTTCTGGTCGTTGTAGCTGGCGGGCACGGCGATGGGCTGGGCATCCGGCAGGGGCTTTGCGGGATCGAACTGGTCTTCCACGCAGCTGCCCAGCGCAAACGCCCATGTGCCGTCAAGGCTCAGCTTCAAGCGCGCTTCATTCTGTTCAGGATATAACATAACACTTTCTCTCTATTTCTGCAAAAAATGCGGGGCGCGGGTACTGCCCACGCCCCGCTTACGGGTGATTTGTTTAGCCCTTGATGCCGGTGGATGCCACGCCCTGCACAAAGTACTTTTGCAGGGAGAGGAACACGATCAGCACCGGGATCAGTGCCACCACAGAGGCCGCCATGATCAGGCCGTACTCTGCGGAATACTGGGTAATGAACATACGCAGACCGATCTGGATGGTCTTGAGTTCGGTCTTGGTCAGGTAGATCAGGGGGCCAAGGAAGTCGTTCCAGGTGTTCACGAAGGTGAAGATGGTCAGGGTAGACAGGGCGGGCAGGCTGAGCGGCAGCATGATGTGCCACCAGATGCCGTACTCGCTCAGGCCATCAATGCGGGCAGCCTCACACAGCTCGGTAGGCACACCCTCGTAGAACTGCTTCATCAGGAACACGCCGAAGGCGCTGAAGGCTTGCAGGCACATAATGGCCAGATGGGTGTTGTTCAAATGCCACGAGCTCATCATCATGAACTGGGGCACCATGTAGGCCTGCCAAGGCACTGCGATGGTGGCAATGTAGCCGAGGAAGAGCGCGTTTTTGCCCTTGAACTGCATCTTGGCAAAGGCGTAGGCTGCAAAGGAGGAGGTGAACAGCTGCAACAGGGTGACCACCACGGTGATCTTGACCGTGTTTTTCACAAAGGTCAGCAGCGGGATCTGGGTCCAGATGTCCACATAGTTCTGCCAGCGGGGATTTTTGGGGATCCACTGGATGGGGAAGCCGAACACGTCCTTATTCAGCTTAAAGGAGGAGGACAGCATCCACAAAAAGGGCAGCAGCATGCAGGCTGTGATGACGATGAGGAAGAAATAAATCAGGAACTTGGAGATGAAATTGCGGCGCTTCTGAGAGGCTTCGGTCTTGATAATAGCAGCAGACATGGTTCTTCCTCCTTTCTCAGTTCTCGCCCTTGGAGCCGCGGAACTGGATGATGGTAACGATCAGCACCAGTACGAACAGCACCATGGAAATTGCACTTGCGTAGCCGTATTTCGGAGTATTGACGAAGGCCACATTATAGATGTAGTACACCAGCGTCATGGTAGCAGTACCGGGGCCGCCCTGCGTGATCATGTACATCTGGTCGTAGACCTTGAAGCCGGAGATGGTGAGCATAATGACCACAAAGAAGGTGGTGGGGCGCAGCTGCGGCAGGGTGATGTGCCAGAACTGCTGCCAGCGGTTTGCACCGTCCAGCTCGGCGGCTTCGTTCAGGTCCGGGTTGCAGCCCTGCAGGCCTGCCAGATAGATGACCATGTAGTAGCCCATGTTCTTCCACACACTGAACAGGATGACCGTGATCATAGCGGTGTCCTTACCGGCAGCCCAGCGGGGCAGGTTTTCCACCGCCACGCCAAAGAACTGGTTCAGGATCATGTTGATGGGACCCATGGAGGGGTTGAAGATCATGTTCCACACCGCTGCCACCGCCACCAGCGAAGCAACGTAAGGGAAGAACGCCACGGTGCGGAAGAAGTTGCGCAGCTTCACGTTCTGGTTCAGCAGCACAGCCATGGCCAGCGAGCAGGCCAGCGTCAGCGGCACGGTGCCAATGACGTAGACGATGGTATTTTTCAGCGCCGCCTGAAAAATTTTATCGGTGGTAAAGAGTTTTACAAAGTTCTTCAGACCGATAAACTCGATGGCGTGGCGGCCGTCCCATGCGCAGAAAGCCAGCGCAATGGCAAACACCATGGGCACCAGCGTAAACACGCAGAAGCCAATGAAGTTTGGCGCAATGAAGGAATACGCGATCAGGGAATCGCGGGTCGATTTTTTTAGCACTTTACGGGGAGTTTTATTCTGGACAGCAGCACTCGCCATAAAAGAGCCTCCTTTCCCGGAAGTATAACAGTTTTTCCAAAAAATGAGCGGGGCGGGCGCTGTGCATACCCGCCCCGCTCGGACAGGGCTTTTTTCCGATGCTCGTCATCGGAAAATGAATGGGGATTGAAAACAATGAAGAAGGAGAACCGCAAACCATTGCGGAAAACGCTTTATCAGCCGAGAACTGCGGGAACCTGATCGTTCATGTTCTGGATGCCCTCGTCCACGGTCTCGCTCATGGTCATAATAGCATCGTGCTCGGCGTTCAGAATGGTCTCGATATCAGATGCGTACTGGGTGTAGGGCATTTCCAGATAGACATTGCTGGTGGTCAGTGCATCCACAGAATTGCTGTCCTCGGGGAAGCCCTCGGTGGACTTGATGATCTCGGCGGTAGCAGCGGAGCCGCAGGCCGGGAAGGTGCCGGTCTTGGCAATGGCCTGTGCGCCCTCCTCGGAGACACACCAGTTGATGAAGTCGGCAGCGGCCTCTGCCTTGGGAGAATCGGCGTTGATGGCCAGACTGGTCACAGTGCCCAGCGTAGAACCAGCCTCTGCACCAGCGGGGTGCGGATACTTGACGATGCCCCAGTTGAACTTGGTCTCAGCATCCTTCATGTAAGCTTCCAGCGTGGAAATGAACCAGCTGCCCATGTTGACCATTGCGCACTGCTGGTTCTCAAAGGCTGCGGAGTAGTGCAGAGAAGAGGTCTTGAGGTAGCCGTAGTCCATGCAGATGCCGTCCTTCTGCTGGGCAATGACCATATCGTAGGTGGGCTTCATGAAGTCGTATTTGCCGTCGATGATGGTGTTCTTGCCGTCCAGAATGGAGAACAGAGAAACGGCGGAGCGCCAGGTGTGGTAGTGGCAGCCATAGACCTTGGTGTCGCCGGAGCCGCTGGTCATCTTGCGTGCCAGAGCATCGTAATCTTCCATCGTCAGGTCATTGGAGGGATACTCCACACCGGCCTTATCGAACAGATCCTTGTTGTAGTACAGCACCCAGAAGTCGCTGCGGAAGGGCACGGCGTAGAAGTTGCCGTCGTCGGTGGTCAGCTGCTCGATGGTGCCGTTGAAATCGCCAGTGTCGCGGGTCAGTACCTCGTTCAGGGGCTTGAGGTAGTCCAAATTGATCAGGTTTGCGTAGCCGGGGATATCCTTGATGGTCACGATATCCAGATCGGCGCTGCCAGCCAGCTGGGTGGCCAGAACGGTCATGTAATCGCTGGAGCCCAGATCCACCATCTCGATGGTCACGTCCTTGTGGCTTGCCATGTAGCCGTCGGCCATGGCCTGCCAGTAGGGGGTGGACTCCTTATCCCACACCGACCACTGCAGGGTAACAGGGCCTGCGGCTGCGGATGCAGCGGTGGAACCGGCAGTGGAGGAAGCAGCGGTGGAGCTTGCGGAAGAGCCGCCGCAGGCGCTCAGGGCAACAGCAGCGCCGCAGGCTGCGGCAGCGGTAAGGAACGAACGACGAGAGATCTTTTTCATAAGTGTGTCCTCCTTCAGGGCAGTGTGTGTATTTCGTGCAGCGTTCTCCCCCGTGCCGGGGAGCCGCTCGCTTTTGTTGACACTAGGATACCGCACAAACGCAAAAACCGGAATGGAAAAATTCCGGGAAGAGTTGCAGTTTTTCTGTATCTTTTAAAAAAAGATGCACTTTCTTACACTGGAGTCTGCACTTTCTTGTTCTCTTGCACAGTTTACATCCATGGCACAAGAAAAAAGCGTATAAAGTACACAATTTCCATGAAAAAAGTCGTTGACAAACCGCGCCGGAATCAGTACTGTATAAAGGAAAGAATGCAAAATATTACCGGAAAGGAGGCTCCGCTATGAAGAGCAGCCATCGTTTCCCGCTGCGGCGGCAGATCGTGTGGGGGATGCGCTTTTTTACCATCCTTACCTCGCTGGCTGTGGGCGCGGCGCTGTTCACCCTCTCCAACCAATATGTGCGCGCCAACTCCCTGCAGGCGGCAGAGTTCAACCTGCGGCTGGTGGCTACCTCCATCGAGACCAGTCTGGAAAGCGCCGATGCTCTTTTGAACTGGGCTTCCATCGACAGCACCGTGCGGCGGTACATCTCGCAGGAAAATATCAACGGCACCCAGACCATTGCCGCCTACGAAGCCATGCAGGAAAAATACTATTCCAGCACCCTGTACAGCCATATCCTCCGCTTTTTTGTTACCAATGAGAACGACCGGCATTTGCAGTTCGGCCCGCTGAACTCCTCGGCGGCGCTCAACCGCACCAGCGTAAAGCAGTTTCTCACCAAGGGGTACGGGATGCAGTTCGCCACCGACCCGCTGCTGCCCGGCAGTCCGAGCTGCATCGCCATCAGCCAGCCTGTCCGCTGCGGCAAGGGCACCTTGCACCGGGGCAGCACCTACCTTGCGCTGGATACCGCCATTATCACCGACCCGGCAGCAGGTTACAGCCTGACCGACGGCAGCGCGTTGTACTGGGAGATGGGCAGCCGCCTGTGGCAGATCGAAAACGGCAGCCTGACCGAGATTGAAAATCCGCTGCGGGAGGTGGACTACACCCTGCGCACCGGCAGCAATAACGGCGTGACAGAGCAGACCGCATGGCAGGGCAAGGTGCAGCTGGACGGCCAGAAGTATTATGTAGTCAAGGTAACACTGAACGGCCGCAGCGCGGCACTGGTACAGCTTTTGCCCGCAAATACCTTTTTGCTGCACTACGGCGTGTACCTGTGGCTGGTCGCCCTTGGCACTGCCATCATCTGGGGACTGAGCTTTTTGATGCAGCACTGGCTGGAGCGGGTCATCACCCGCCCGGTGGAGGCGCTGCAAAAGCGCATCGAAACCGTGGGCAGCGGCAACTTTGCCCCCGACCGCACGGTGGAGTGGAACAACGAGCTGGGCGACATCGGCCGGGGCATCAACCAGCTGGCTGAAAACGTGGACAGCCTGATGACCCGCCGGGTGGAGGACGAACGTCGCAAGCAGGAGCTGGAATACCGGATGCTGCAAAACGAGGTGAACCCGCACTTTATCTACAACACCCTCAACAGCATCCGCTGGATGGCTACCATCCAGCAGTACCGCTACGGCGGCGACCTGGAGATTGAGGTCTCCCGCATTGAAAGCGAGACCCTTTGCCGGGACTGCATGATTCCCCGGTTCACCTTGCAGCCGCTAGTGGAAAACGCCATCTTCCACGGGCTGGAACCCAAGGGCGGCCACGGCAGCGTGCTGCTGGATATCTCCACCGACCCGGATACCGGAGACGTATTGCTGCGCATTACCGATGACGGCGTGGGCATGCCGCCGGAGCAGGTAGCTCACCTTCTGGACGAGCCCGCCGAGGGTGCCGAAAAGGCTGAAAAGTTCCGTCATGTCGGCCTGTGGAACGTGAACCGCCGCATCCGGTATTCCTTTGGCGAGGGTTACGGCCTGACCATTGAAAGTGAAGAGGACGTGGGCACCGAGGTCACCATCCGGCTGCCCTATCAACAGAAAGGAGACACCCATGCTGCGGATATTACTGGTGGATGATGAGCCGCTGGTGCTCATCGGCCTGCAGGGGATGCTGGAATGGGAAAAGCTGGGCTATACCGTCTGCGGCACCGCCCGCAACGGAAAGCTGGCGCTGGAACTCATTGAGCGGGAGAAGCCGGATATCGTCATTGCCGACGTAAAAATGCCGGTGATGGACGGGCTTACCCTTGCCCGCACCTGCCGGGAGCGCAACGCCCTGCCCGCCTTTATCATGCTGACCAGCTTTGAAGAATTTGATTACATCAAGCAGGCCATGGGTGCCGGAGTGGTGGATTATCTGGTCAAGCTGGACCTGACCCCCGAAAACCTGCAAACCGCCCTTGCCAAGGCCGCCGAAAAGGTAAAAAAGGAGCGTGCTTTGCTGGGCGAATTGTCAGCACAGGAAAATCTTGCCGAGAGTGTGCGCAGCTATCAGGAGCGTTTTTTCGTGCGGTTGTACGCCGGGCTGTTCCCGGACGAAGCCGCATTGGAGCAGCCTTTGCAGCACATGGAGCTGAACCTTGCAAGCGACGCCTACCTTGTAGCCAGCTGCGAGATCATCGCCAGCACCGCCCTTACCCCCGCCCAGCAGCTGAAGCTGAGTTTTTCCTGCGGGCGGATGCTGGAGACCACCCTGCAAAACTACCTGCCCTGCTATGTGACCGGGGCGGATGCCATGCGCTGCAATGTGCTTTTCTGCCTGACCGATGCCCAGTGCCAAAAATACCGGACGGTACTGCGCCCGCTGCTGGAACGCGCCAGCCAAATTCTATACAACTATTTCACGGTACGGCTGCTCTGGGCGGTAGGACGCCCCACCGGCTCCCTGCTGGGGCTGGCGCGCCGCTGCCGGGAAAACGCCCACCTACAGCCCCTGCTCACGGTGGAGCAGCCCATCCAGTTCGTGGAGGTCAACGAGGGCGACGCCACCGCCGGGAAGATGCAGGTGGTGGCACAGGTGCAGGAGTATGTTAAGAATCATCTTTCGGAAAAACTGACGCTGGCCGATGTGGCGGCTGTATTCAATTTTTCGCCCAACTACCTCAGCCAGCTGTTCGGCAAATACGGCGACAGCGGCTTTGTGGAGTACATCACCGAGACCCGCATCGCTGCGGCAAAAGAGATGCTGGAACAGGGCGATTTGAAAGTATACGAGATCGCTGAGAAACTGGGGTACGAGAGCGCTTTCTATTTTTCCAAGGTATTCAAAAAGGTCACGGGGCTCAGCCCGCGGGAATACCAGCAAAGTATTTAAAATCGGAGGCTTTTATGATACAGGAACAGCTTGCTCATCTGCCGGAATTTCTTCCCGATTACCGGCCCTTTCCCCCTGTCAAAGAGCACACCGCATGGCAGGGGCTGCCCCTGCGGGCAAAGCAGCGCTTTTTGCAGGCGGGGGAAGCCGCGCTGCAAACGCCCATTGCGCCCCTGCCGCTCTCGCTCTGGCTGGATTTCACCCACACTGGGCGGCGCACCCCATGGGAGACGGCTTACTTTTCCCGCCGGGCGCGGCTGTGCGCGCTGGTAAGTGCCGAGTGTGTGGAGCACAAAGGGCGCTTTCTGGATGAAATTGCCGATACCGTATGGGCGATCTGCGAGGAAAGTGCATGGCAGCTGCCCGCCCACAACAGCTATGTGCGGGACACCCCGCAGCTGCCCCTGCCGGACACCACCCGCCCCATCGTGGATTTATTTGCCGCCGAGACCGGCGCGCTTCTGGCGCTGACCCGGTACTTACTGCCCGATGAGCTGGATACTGCCGCGCCGGGCATCACGGCGAGGATGGAGCGGGAGCTGGACGCCCGCATCCTGACGCCTTATTTTACAAGCCACTTCTGGTGGATGGGCAACGGCGAAGAGCCTATGTGTAACTGGACGAGCTGGTGCACTCAGAATGTGCTGCTCACCGTTTTTCTGCTGCCCACCACCCAGCAGCAGCGAAAAGCTGCCGTCAAGCAGGCAGCCTACAGCCTCGACTGCTTTTTGAAGGACTACGGCGCGGACGGCTGCTGCAACGAGGGTGCGCAGTATTATCGCCACGCCGGACTGACCCTGTGGGGCTGTCTTGAAATTTTATCCAACATTGCGCCGGAGGCCTTCCGCCCGCTATTCAGAGAAACAAAGATCAAAAATATCGCGGAGTACATCTGCAATGTCCATGTGGAAGGACCTTACTATCTGAACTTTGGCGATTGCAGCCCCCTGGCCGGGCGCTGCGGTGCACGGGAATACCGCTTTGGACAGGCCGTAGGCAGCGATGCTTTGCAGGCCCTTGCGGCGGCAGATTTCCGCGCCGATGCCGACCCCGACCATTTGCAGAACCCGGACGGCAGCACCCACATCAACCTGTGGTACCGGCTGACCACCGCCTTTGCAGAAGAAGAAATGATGGCGTACTCCGCAGCGCCCCGGCACCATTTAACGGTGTGGTACCCCAGTGTGGGCGTCTATGCCGCACGGCAGGGCAGCTGGGTGCTGGGTGCAAAGTTCGGCTCCAACGGCGACAGCCACAACCACAACGATACCGGCAGCATTACCGTGTACAAGGACGGAAGACCGTTTCTCATCGATATCGGAGTGGAGAGCTACACCCAAAAGACCTTCAGCCCCCAGCGGTATGAAATTTGGACCATGCAGAGCGCATGGCACAATCTGCCTACCTTTGACGGTGTGCAGCAACTGCCCGGCGCGGAATACGCCGCCCGGGAGGTGTGCACCGATAAAAACAGCATCACCGGCGAGCTGGCGGACGCGTACCCTCCCATCCCGGGGCTTACCACCTACCGCCGCAGCGTATCCGTCAGCGAACAGGGCATCACCCTGCGGGACGAAACGGACTATCCCGGCACGGTGGAGCTGACCCTGCTCACCGAGCAGCAGCCCGCCCCCACTGCGGACGGCTTTGCGGTGGGCACACTGGGCGGCATCCGCTTTGACCCGGCTGCCGTAACGGCTGCTGTTACGGCGGTGTCCATCACCGACCCGCGCCTGCGCACCGCATGGCCGGAAACCATCTATAAGATCACCCTGCATTTCCAAAAAATGCTGAACCTCGAACTGTACTAAGGAGAACTGCCATGGAGACCATCAAGCTGAAAATTCTGGACGAAGTCGGCCACACCCTGATGACCTGTGACGCCGACACCGCCGTATCCCTTGTTTACACCAACTGCTATAAGCCCGGCGACCGGGTGGCGCTGGAGATCGACCATCCCGGGCAGTACTGCGTCATCCAGTTCGAGGACACCATGCCTGAAGCCCTTGTGTATGTGGTCAAGCGGGAGATCAATTTCCACATTCCCTTCGGGGAGCAGGCCATCACCTACTCGCCCAAGAGCTTTGTGGGCAGCCGTCATGTCATCCGGGCGCGCCTTGCGCTGCCGGAGGAGATCGCCGCCCGGCGGAATTTGGCCTTCAACTGCTACGATGAACACGGCGACACCGGTTTTTACCCCCACGCCAGCGCCAACGTAGAAACGCGCGGCGAGGCGGTATTTGCCGCCCGCAACGCCATCGACGGCATTTTTGAAAACAGCGCCCACGGCGAGTACCCCTATCAGAGCTGGGGCATCAACCGCGACCCGAACGCAGCCCTGACGCTGGATTTTGGCCGGGAAGTACTGCTGGATGAGCTGCGCATCACCGAGCGGGCAGATTTCCCCCACGACAACTACTGGGTAAAGGCCACGGTGGAATTTTCTGATGGCAGCCAGCTGGACATCCCGCTGGTGAAAAGCGCCAAACCCCAGAGCGTGGCCTTTGAGCCCAAGCGGGTGCGCAGCCTTGTGCTGCAGGATCTGATTCAGGCCGAGGGGACTTCCCCCTTCCCGGCGCTGACCCAAATCGAAGCCTTTGGCACCGAGGTGAAGTAAAATGAGCATCTACAATGCCCTTTATGGGCGGGACGGCCACGGCGTAGGCCCAAACGAGCCGGAGAAAAAAGGCTTTGCACGCTTTTGCCAGATGGTCGGCCGCGACCTCGGCCAGCTGCTGGGCACGAACCTGATGGTCTGCGTGCTCTGCCTGCCTGCCGCACTGGGGGTCTCGCTGGGCGTGACCCTGCTCTCCCTGCCGCTGACGGTGGTGTGCAGTGCGGTCACCGGTCTGCTGACCGGCCCTGCCATGGTGCTGCTGGCAGACTGCGCTCTGCGCAGCTTGCAGAACGACCCCTCCCAGTGGCTGCCCCGGGCAAAGCAGACCCTAGCCGCCCATTGGAAAGCCGCCTGCGGCTTTGGCTGCATTGGCACGCTGGTGCTGGGGCTGCTGTGCTTTGTATCGGCCTTTGTGTTTGAAGCCGCCGCGCAGCAGGGGTATTACCCCGGGCTTGCCATTCTCGTTTTTCTGGCGCTGGATTTTCTGGTGCTGGCGGTTCTGGCTACGCTTTGCGCTGCCGTTCTGCCGCTGCAACTGCCCGCCCCGGACAGCTTGCTGCGCCGGGCGGGCAGGCTGCTGGCTGTCGCCCCGGCGCGCTGCGTCCTGGCAGGCGTTCTCATGCTGGCGGGCATCGGCGGCATGATCTTGCTGTTCCCGGTCAGCGTGTTCTGGGCGGTGCTGTTCGGCTTCTGGCTGCCGGGGCTGGCAGCGATGCAGACCCTGTTCCCGGTTTTGCGGCAGGAATACGGCGTAGAGGTGCGCAGCATCCCGCGCCCGGCAGCGCCGGATAAGCCCCTGACCGCACAGGAGCAGAAAAAGCGCTCCCGCGCCAACTGGTGGTATTACAACTGGGGCATCGTGGCGGTGGCGGCAATGGTCATTGTGGGCGTAGCGTATGTGGCGCACGGCCTGCTGACTACCGTAGACCCGGACTACACCGTGGCGGTAGTCACGGCGGAGGCCCTGCCGGACGAGGCCGTGCAGCGCCTGCAGACTGCGCTGGCAGACTATGCGGAGGACGCCAACGGCGACGGGACTGTGGTGGTGCAGGTGAACAACTACACATGGAGCGCCGATGCCGCCCTGACCGACATGAACGGTCAGATGGCCGGTGCCACCCAGATGAACACCGACCTTGCCAACGGCGAGAGCAAAATCTGGATCTTGGATGACCCGGAGGGCTTCGAACAGGCCTATGGGGCACTGAGCGAAAAGCTGGGCGCGGAATGGCAGACAAAGCTTATCCCGTGGCGCAGCCAGCCCGCCCTTTCCGGGCTGGAACTGGGCAGCTACAACACTGCCGCCGATGGCAGCCAGACTGTTGATATCCAGAGCCGCTTTGCCGGGTACAGCGTGGCAGTGTTTGATGCTTCAGATGCGTTGTGGCAGGCGCTCAATTCGTAAACAGAAACGACCGTCCGTTCTCTTTTTGTTTATGTGGTATTCTATACACAGAAAAATAGACGGAGGCATACCGCCATGAATCCCCATACCACGCTGAATCTTGCCAAGATTGCTCTGTGCGCGGTGGAAACCGTACTGAGGAATACTTCGCCCGATGCAGAGGACTATCCCCCAGCCAGTTGAATAAAATAACAACGCTGCAAGTGCTTATCGTCAGGCTGTTACAGATGCAGCAGCATAAAACGGACATCTCTTCAATAAAAAAGTCAAGTAGACTTCAATTTGAGCCAAATAGTAAGACTTCTTATGCTTTACCGTCATAAATTTTTCAAAATCATCTTGACGCACCTTGCGAAACATGATATTCTCTGTCACAAATCTCACTGATTTTGTGGATTGGTTTGAAACCATTCACAAGATGTGGTCGTGTTCATTTTGAACACTGCCTCACCGTAGATTATCCCTGAAAAATTCACCGCCCCGCAACACACCCGATTCATTTTGCCGCCGATTCACCCGACAAAATCATCGCTGCGCTGCGTGGGCGGTATTTTTCTTTTTCACAAATAAAATCTTATGTAGTTGTTCAATCTTCCTTCCGAAATTTGTTTTTGGTTGTTGACCATACAACCTCAAGGCGTTATTCTTATACTTGAAAGAAGCCGGACGTAGTGTCCGCACTGCGCCTAGCTTTCTTCATACAGTACCTTGAATCTTGCATAAGCCGACCGAACGAGATACCGTGCCATGACCTCACACTTTCTGTGAACGAGCCAGACAACGCCGCTGCACAAACAGGGGCAGGAACTTCGTTCGGAGCAAACGGTGATCAACATACACGAGCAGCGGAACTCTCTACTTATTTTTGCGTCTTAACAATTCGGAAACATTTATTGAAAATGAGTTTTGAGCGCAGCGGTAGAGGGCAAGAACCGTCCCGTGGCCACAAATTTTCAATTCTTGAAAATTTCCTGTCCATCCGGGACTTCACTTCTTCAATGCGTCTGCATTTCCGAAGTGATCTTGTTGGGGTAGCGCTTGTCGGGGCAACGCCCCTCCATCTGCTGTCGCAGACCGCGCTGCCGCTTAAAAGCCCCACTGGGGCTTTCATTGCTGCGCTGCGCTTCGCAAACGCGGTCCCACCCCAAACCCTGCTCATGGTTCGCACCTGACGGTGCGAACAGTAACGGCGTGTCGTGCTTTACATAACTTCACCGAGGAGTTATCGAACAGACAGGAGGTACAATGACCAAAACGAATGTTCAACCGATTCCTAGCAGTTCCCAGCACCACGACACGCCGAACAACAAAACGCACGTCATCAAGTTCCGTGTGACAGCGGAGGAAAAAGCGTCACTGGAACTCACTTGCAAACTCCTGAATCTCTCCCTCTCCACTTTTATCCGCCGTGCCATCCACAACGTCAAGATCGAGAAAACAGTCATCGTTGCCGGCGGCGGAGAAGAAACCCTGACCGCTGTTTCCACCCTGCTTGCCCAGTGCAGCAAGGTGGGCGGCAACCTGAACCAGCTTGCAAGGCACTTCAATTCTGGCGGTGCGGACACCGAGCAGATCCGAGCGAAAATCCTTGACGAACTTGCATACCTGACCGCATTTCGGCTACACGCCGAGAAAGTTCTGGGTGAACTGTATGGCAACGCTCAAGCATATCGCCTCAGTCGCAAGGGCAGTTGTATTGTTCAATCATAAACCGCATATTTGCGACATACAATTCGATGTTGTTGCCAACGATTTGAATAATCGAATTGTAATAAAAACTCGGACTATACCGCCATCGAAGCGTATCTCATTTACCAGCACGATGAATTTTCCGGCAAGGTAATTCTGGACGAACAAGGCCGACCCATGCTGCGGGATTCGTACCTGCTCGACACCCTTGAGTGCGGCGATTTCTCGTTCGCAACGGCCTGTCTGCTGGCAAACCGCAAGTATGGCAAGAACACCCAACGCGATGATATTAAGAGCCATCAGTATATCATCAGCTTCGACCCCAGAGATGCAGCCGACAACGGCTTGACCATGGAAAAAGCACAGGCACTTGGCCTGAAATTCTGCGAAGAAAACTTCTCCGGTCACCCCGCCATCGTCTGCACTCACCCGGATGGGCATAACCATTCGGGAAACATCCACGTCCACATTGTGATCGGCAGCGTCCGAACACGAGAAGTGGAGCGTAAGCCCTATATGCAGAAGCCACGCGATTGGCGCGAGGGCATGAAGCACTCCAGCACAGCCCAGACCATGCGGCACTTGCGTGTTGAGGTCATGGAGCTGTGCGAGGGTGCCGAACTGTACCAGATTGACCTGCTCAACGGCTCGAAGGAGCGC
>NZ_JBBMEN010000029.1:0-25212 GCF_040096575.1 Faecalibacterium intestinale | reverse complement strand
AGCGGCCGACGAGGCTCGAACTCGCTACCTCCACCTTGGCAAGGTGGCGCTCTACCAGATGAGCTACGGCCGCATATCCGGTGCATTTATCCCTGCACCCTCCCGAGCGATTCTTGCGAATTTCGGGGCCCCCGCGAAAGCTTGCGGAGCAAGATTTTGTGGGGAAAAGGAGAAAATCTGGTATTCATCACAGAAGTCTTGCTTGCAAGACTTCCCGATGAATGACAGGATTTTCGACGTGGTGCCTCCGATCGGAATCGAACCAATGACACGGGGATTTTCAGTCCCCTGCTCTACCGACTGAGCTACAGAGGCAAATACGACCCGGATCGGGCTCGAACCGACGACCCCCAGCGTGACAGGCTGGTGCTCTAACCAACTGAGCTACCGGGCCATATGGTGGAAGTTAACGGGCTCGAACCGCTGACCCTCTGCTTGTAAGGCAGATGCTCTCCCAGCTGAGCTAAACTTCCACATATGGAGCGGCCGACGAGGCTCGAACTCGCTACCTCCACCTTGGCAAGGTGGCGCTCTACCAGATGAGCTACGGCCGCACATTCCATTTGTTTGTACCGGGCTTTCGTCCGGCGACGTTGGTTATTATACCGCACACTCCGGCAGTTGTCAACCACAAATTTACATTTTTTCAAAAAAGAATGTCTTTTAACTCTGGTACGTTCTTTTTATTTTGTGTGCAGCACCACATCCCCCCCTTTTCACCTCGTTTCGCACGGCTGTGTGCACGAGTAAAATACAGTTGCTTTCTATTTCACAAACTATTATAATAAAGAGGACGCTTTGTCAAACGGAAAGCTGCACCCGCGCGGGTGCAGCTTCCATTTATAGAAAAGAAAAAGGAATTGCCAGCAAAAAGGAGCTAACGCAATGTATAAGATCACTGAAAAGGTCGCGCTGAACCCCACCGTGACAAAGATGGTCATTGAAGCCCCGCTGATCGCCAAAAAGGCAAAGCCGGGTCAGTTCATCATTGTACGTCCGTTTGAGGACAGCGAGCGCATCCCCCTGACTGTGGCCGGTTACGACCGCGAAAAGGGCACTGTGGATATCATTTTCCAGATCGTGGGCGGTACCACCATGGAGCTGAACAGCCTGAACGCAGGCGATTGTGTCCACGATTTTGTCGGCCCGCTGGGCCGCGCCACCGAGACCGAGGGTCTGAAGAAGGTGTGCGTTGTGGGCGGCGGCGTGGGCTGCGCCATTGCACTGCCCATTGCCAAGGAACTGCACGATCAGGGCTGTGTGGTGCACAGCGTGGTCGGCTTCCGCAATAAGGATCTGCTGATTCTTGAGGACGAGTTCAGCGCCTGCAGCGACGAGCTGCGCATCATGACCGATGACGGCAGCTACGGCACCAAGGGTGTGGTCACCGCTGCGCTGGACGAGCTGGTAGCTGCCGGCAACCAGTACGATCTGGTCATCACCATCGGCCCGCTGATCATGATGAAGTTTGTGGTCAAGACCTGCCAGAAGCACGGCCTGAAGAGCATCGTTTCCATGAACCCCATCATGATCGACGGCACCGGTATGTGCGGCGGCTGCCGCCTGACCGTGGGCGGTCAGACCAAGTTCGCCTGCGTGGATGGCCCCGACTTTGACGGCGATCTGGTGGATTTTGACGAAGCAATGGCACGCGGCACCATGTACCGCCCGTTTGAGGCACACGCCCGTGAGGCAGCCTGCAACCTGTTCAAGACTCAGGAGGGAATGTAAAATGGCTTTCAATATGGACCCCAAAAAGTGCCCCATGCCCACGCAGGACCCCAACGTCCGCAACAAGAACTTTAAGGAAGTGGCTCTGGGCTACACCGCCGAGATGGCTGTGAACGAAGCCAAGCGCTGCATCGGCTGCAAGAACAAGCCCTGCCAGTCCGGCTGCCCCGTGGGCATCGACATCCCGGAGTTTATCGCTCACGTTGCAGAGGGCGACTTTGAAGCCGCCTATCAGGTGATCAACCGCTCCTCTTCCCTGCCTGCCGTCTGCGGCCGTGTCTGCCCGCAGGAGAGCCAGTGCGAGGGCAAGTGCACCCGCGGCATCAAGAACGAGCCGGTGGCTATTGGCCGTCTGGAGCGCTTTGTAGCCGACTGGCACCGCGAGAACGTGCACACCGCACCCATCGTACCCGAATGGAACGGCCATAAGGTTGCCATCATCGGCGCTGGCCCTGCCGGTCTGACCGCTGCAGGCGATCTGGCAAAGCTGGGCTACAAGGTCACCGTTTACGAGGCTCTGCACGTTGCAGGTGGTGTGCTGATGTACGGCATCCCCGAGTTCCGTCTGCCCAAGGCCATCGTCCAGCAGGAGATCGACGGCCTGAAGAAGATGGGCGTAGATTTTGAGTGCAACATGGTCATCGGCAAGGTGCTGACCATTGACGAGCTGATGGGCGAGTACGGCTACGAGGCCGTGTTCGTAGGCTCCGGCGCCGGTCTGCCCCGCTTTATGAACATCCCCGGCGAGAGCCTGAAGGGCGTGTATTCCGCCAACGAATTCCTGACCCGCTCCAACCTGATGAAGGCTTACCTGCCCACCAGCAAGACCCCCATCCGTACCGGCAAGAAGGTCGCCGTTGTGGGCGGCGGCAACGTGGCTATGGACGCTGCCCGCAGCGCCCTGCGTCTGGGTGCCGAGAGCGTGTACATCGTATACCGCCGCGGCATGGCTGAGCTGCCCGCCCGTAAGGAAGAGGTGGAGCACGCCGAGGAAGAGGGCATCATCTTCAAGACCCTGTGCAACCCCGTTGCCATCCACCCGGACGAGGACGGCTTTGTGCACTCCATGACCTGCATTGAGATGGAACTGGGTGAGCCGGATGCTTCCGGCCGCCGCCGTCCCATTGAAAAGCAGGGCAGCGAGTTTGAGCTGGAGGTGGATACCGTGATCATGAGCCTGGGCACCAGCCCCAACCCGCTGATCCGCTCCACCACTCCGGGCTTGGAGACCAACAAGCACGGCTGCATCGTGACCGAGGGTGACGAGGGCAAGACCAGCCGTGACGGCGTGTACGCCGGTGGTGACGCCGTGACCGGCGCTGCTACCGTCATCAAGGCCATGGGTGCCGGTAAGGCAGCTGCAAAGGCTATGGACGAGTACATCCGCAACAAGTAACAAATAGCAACGAGGGCGCTGCACATTTACCGTGCAGCGCCCTCGTTTTGTGTTTTTAATGTACGCCAGCCAGTTCCTTTACGGGGCGGCCGGTGCGGGTCATTTCGATCTTGCGGGATTTATCGTAGCAGTAGCGGATGATGGCCTGCCGCCGCACGATACCGATAAAGCTGCCCCGGTCATCCACCACCGGGACAAAGTTCTGGTTCATGGCGGCTTCCACCAGCTCATCCATGCTGGTGGTCACCGTGACGGCCTTGTAGTCCCGCTTATGCGCAAACTCTGAGATGGGGATGTCCTCGGCGGCTTCCAAATCCAGACCATGGTATTTTTTCAGTCCCCACAGGATATCGCCTTCGGTCAGCGTGCCCACATATTCGCCCTTGCGGTTCAGCACCGGAATGGAGGCGTAGCGGTTGTTTTCCCACTTTTCCAACGTCTGCCGGAGGGTAAAGTCATCGTAAACGTACATCAGATCCTGCTTTGGGGAAAGAAAAAAGAGAATGTTCATGCCAACAACTCCTATCGCATTTTTTGCAGGCAATACCTGTTGGAACGGTCTGCCTGCGCTATGTAATGTGCCGTGCGTCCGGCGTATTCCGGGAAGTATCATGGGAAAAGGGGGCTGACAGCCCCTTTTCTTCTTTGTTTCTATTTTAGCACTTTTTCATAGACAAAGAAAGCCAGGCAAGGAAGCTTTTATAATTTATTCACAGATTGTTTTTCTTTATTTGTCATACTTTCCGTTTTGGTGGGTTCTGCACAGCCTGCCTTCAGCATACCACGCCCGCTGCGCAAAGCAGCGCGAGGGCTGTCGAGGGCAGTTCTCCCTTTTTTCTTTACAAAAATGATGCAAAAGAAGCGCAAAAAGCAGTAAATCCAACAATTTGAACTGTACAACCACGGTGCAAAGTTGTATAATAGGGTGGGTGTTTATCTGAGGCAAGCTTTGTTTTGCACAGCCAACGCCCCCGACCCTTGCGTGTATTTTTATGAAAAATAACATAAAGGAGCAGAGCGACTATGATCACTTCCCGTTTCCCGCTTGGGAATGTCAGCTTTACTGATGGGTATTTTTCCACCCTGGTGGGTGAAGCCACCAAACAGTGCTACGGCGTTGCTGCCATGGCTCCCCGTGATATGACTGACGCTGTGAAAAGCATGGTATACGGTTCCGATTACCCGGAAAAGGGTGTGCGCGTGACCCAGCAGAATGGGCGTCTGGTCATCGAGCTGCACATTGCCGTCAGCTACGGTCTGAACATTTCCACCGCCGCCCGCAGCATCTCCCACCGCGTCAAGGACGAGGTGGAGCAGGCCACCGGGCTGAAGGTCGCCCGCGTGGTGGTGTCCGTGGATGACGTCATCGCCTGATTTGTCTGCAAACCCGAGCCGGGATTTTCCGGCCAGTTACTAAGGAGTAAGAACAATGATTTCTGGTAAGATCCTGCGCGACGCCATCATTTCCGGCGCCAACAACATCAACAACCAGCGTTCCCGCGTGGACGAGCTGAACGTTTTCCCCGTGCCGGATGGCGACACCGGCACCAACATGGGCATGACCGTGGGCGCTGCCGTGCGTGAGCTGGAAGCTCTGGACGACAGCTGCACCGTGGGCGAAGCTGCCAAGACTGCTGCTTCTGCCATGCTGCGCGGTGCGCGCGGCAACTCCGGCGTTATCACCAGCCTGCTGTTCCGCGGCTTCTCCAAGGCTTTGGAGGGCAAAAAAGAGGCTGACGCTGCCGATATCGTGGCTGCCCTGCAGAAGGGCGTTGAGGGTGCCTACAAGGCCGTGATGAAGCCCACCGAGGGCACTATCCTGACCGTGGCACGCGTTGCTTCTGAGGAAGCTGCTGCCAGTGATGCCGCCGATGTGCCTGCCCTGTGGGACGTGGTGCTGACTGCCGGTCAGAAGGCACTGGAGGATACCCCCAACCTGCTGCCCGTGCTGAAGAAGGCCGGCGTTGTGGACGCAGGCGGTCAGGGCATTATGGTCATCTTTGAGGGCATGGGCAAGGTGTTCCATGGCGAGGCCATTATTGCCGGCGGCGAAGCTGCTCCCAACAAGGCAAAGCTGTCCACCGAGAATGCCGGTAAGGGCGTGTTCACCGACGACCTGATGAAGGTGGAGGACATTACCAACGGCTACTGCACCCAGTTCCTCATCAACAAGAACGAGGGTGCCAGCGCCGCCAAGATGCGTGCCTTTGCAGAGTCCAACGGCGACAGCGTGGTGTGCATTGAGGATGACGACGTCATCAACCTGCACGTTCACACTGCCGACCCCGGCAAGATCCTGAGCGAGGCCATCAAGTACGGCTACCTGACCAACTTCAAGATCGAGAATATGCACGAGCAGTTCCTCGCCCGCCAGAAGCAGGGCAAGAGCCTTGAAAAGCAGGCTTCTGCCGAGAAGGCTCCCTCTCAGGCCAGCGAGTTCATCTACGCCGCTGTGGATCCCAGCCGGGACTACGGCTTTGTGGCTGTTGCCGCCGGTGAGGGTCTGAAGGCTGTGTTCACCGATCTGGCAGCAGACGCTGTGGTGTCCGGCGGTCAGACCATGAACCCTTCCACCGAGGATATTCTGGCAGCCATCCAGAGCGTGCCTGCCAAGACCGTGTTCGTGCTGCCCAACAACAAGAACATCATCATGGCAGCTGAGCAGGCGCAGAAGCTGGCTGACCGTCAGGTGGTGGTGCTGCCCACCCGCACCGTGCCCATGGGCATTACTGCACTGCTGAACTTTGACCCCTCTGTGAACGCCGAGACCAACACCATCAACATGATGGCTGCTGCCGACAAGGTGTCCACCGGTCTGATCACCTACGCCGCCCGCGACAGCGAGTACGATGGCAAGCGCATCCGTAAGGGCGAGATCATGGCGCTGGAGAACGGCAAGATCGTTTCCACCTCCACCGATATCACCAAGGCCACCTACCGTCTGGCACGCAATATGTGCAAGAAGGATTCCAGCTTCGTCACCATCATTTCCGGCTGTGATGTGAGCGATGAGGACGCCGAGAAGGTTACCGAGATCGTAAAGGCAAAGTGCCCCAACCATGTGGAAGTAAGCCACATCCGCGGCGGCCAGCCCGTTTACTACTATATGATCAGCGTGGAGTAAGCACTCCCCTGCCCTGATTTGACATTATCACAAAACACAAAGAGACTGCTGCATGGTACTCCGTGCGGCAGTCTCTTTTTCTGGTGAAAAAGCAAGTCGGGAAGTTCCGCAGAACTTCCCGACTTGGAAATTATAAAAAATTCTTCCGCTGAAAATGCTCAAAGCGCACGCGGCGGGCATTCAAAATCGTCCAGACCTGATAAAAGGCCGCTGCACAAAATCTGTGCAACGGCCTTTGTTTCTCAGAAAAAGCTTACCTGACTGCTCTCGGGCAGGTCGCCCAGTGCGCCCACCTGACGCAGACGATCCAGAATGCCGCTGCCCACGCCGGAGGCCTGCTGCAGCTCTTCCACCGAGATATATTCCTCTCCGTGGATGGTCACCCGCTCCAGTGCATCGGCAGCGGCACCGCCGAGGCCCTTCAGGGCGCTGAAGGGCAGGCGCACCTTGTCGTCCTCCACCACATACTTGGAGCCGCGGCTCTTGCCCAGCTCGATGGGCAAAAACTCGTACCCACGGCTCAGCATCTCGTTGACCAGCTGCAAGCTGACCAGCACATCCTCGTCCTTGGCGTTCTTTTCCTCTTTCAGGCGGCGCTTGACCGCTTCCATGTGGGCGCGCGCCACGGCAGCGCCGCCGATGGCGGCTTCGTAGTCGATATCGTCGCCGCGCACGGTAAAATACACCGCATAGAACGCCTGCGGCTTGTAGATCTTGTACCACATCAGACGGATGGCACTCATCAGGTAGGCCACAGCGTGCGCCTTGGGGAACATATACTTGATCTTGCGGCAGCTCTCGATATACCAGTCCGGCACCTCATGCTCCCGCATGGCTTCCTCCCAGCCCGGCTGGAAGCCGCCCTTGGCCACCTTGCCCTTACGCACGGCCTCCATGATATCAAAGGCCATCTTGGGCTCCAGCCCCTTGCGCAGCAGGTACAGCATGATGCTGTCACGGCAGCCGATGACCTCTGCAATGGTGCAGGTTCCGCTGCGGATTAGTTCGTCCGCGTTGCCCGTCCACACGTCCGTGCCATGGGACAGACCGGAGATCTGGATCAGCTCCGAGAAATTTTTAGGCCGTGCTTCTACCAGCATTCCGCGCACGAAATTCGTGCCCATTTCCGGGATGCCGAAGGTACCGGTTTGGCTGTCGATCTGCTCCGGGGTCACGCCAAGCGCTTCCGGGCTGGTCAGCAGGCTGTACACCTTGGGGTCGTTCATGGGGATGCTGTCCACCGGGATGCCGGTGTATTCCTCAAAATACTTGTAGAAGGTGGGCATATCGTGGCCCAGCTCGTCCAGCTTGAGCAGGGTGTCGTGCAGGTACTTGAACTCGAAATGGGTGGTCAGCAGACCGCCCGCCACATCATCTGCCGGGTGCTGGATGGGACAGAAATCGTAGATCTCATAGGTGTCCGGCACAACGACCATGCCGCCGGGGTGCTGGCCGGTGGTACGCTTGACGCCGGTGCAGCCCAGCGTCAGGCGGTTTTCCTCGGCGTGGTTCACGGTGCGCTGCCGCTCGTCCAGATACTTTTTAACGTAACCATAAGCGGTTTTATCCTGAATACCGGACACCGTGCCAGCCTTGAACACGTTGGCCTTGCCGAACAGCTCCTCGGTGTAGCGGTGCACATTGGATTGGTACTCGCCGGAGAAGTTCAGGTCGATATCCGGTTCCTTATCGCCGTAGAAGCCGAGGAAGGTCTCGAAGGGAATGTCGTGGCCGTCCACCAGCATCCGGGTGCCGCAGTGGGGACAGTTTTTATCCGGCAGGTCAAAGCCATCGTCCACGCTGCCATCGGTGATGAACTCGCTGTGCTTGCACTTGGGGCAGCGGTAGTGGGGCGGCAGACTGTTCACCTCCGAGATGCCGGAAAAGTGCGCCACAGCAGAGGAGCCGACAGAACCACGGCTGCCCACCTGATAGCCGCCCGCATTGGAGTAGGCCACCAGCTTGACCGCAATGACGTACAGAACCGCGTAGCCGTGGCCGCAGATGGAATCCAGCTCCTTTTGCAGCCGCTTTTCCACGATCTCGGGCAAGGGGTCGCCGTAATCCCGCTTGGCGTGCTCCCATGTGGCATCGCGCAGCTGCTGTTCTGCGCCCTCGATGCTGGGCGGGTAGGTGCCCCGGGGGATGGCGCGCACGTTGTTGTCGATCATGGCGGCGATCTTGCGGGGGTTCTTCACCACAACCTCGTAGGCTTTTTCCTTGGGCAGATAGTAGAACTGCGCCAGCATATCCTGCGTGGTGCGGAAGAACAGCGGCGGCTGGTTGTCGGCATCCTTAAAGCCGTTGCCCGCCTGCAGTACGGCGCGGTAGATCGCATCCTCCGGCTCGGTAAAGTGCACGTCGCCGGTAGCAATGACCGGCTTGTGCAGATCCTCGCCCAGCTTGATGACGGTGCGGTTGAATTCCTTGATCCGCTCCTCGCTGTCCACCTTGCCATCCCGCACCATATAGGCGTTGTTGCCCAGCGGCTGGATCTCAAGGATATCGTAGTAAGCGGCGATCTTTTTCAGTTCTTCGTAGCTGGTGCCGTCCACGATGGCGCGGTACAGCTCGCCCGCTTCACAGGCGCTGGTGAGCAGCAGGCCGTCCCGGTACTTGTTCAGCAGGCTGCGGGGCACGCGGGGCTTTTTGAAGAAGTAGTTGACGTGTGCTTCACTGACGATCTTGTACAAGTTTTTCAGGCCCATCTGGTTTTTGACCAGAATGATGAGGTGATAGTATTTCTTTTTCAGCACCTCGCGGTTGCCGCCAAGGCCGGTGTTGATCTCGCTGACCTTCGTCACCTCTTTTTCCGCAAGGTCGTTCAGCATCACGCAGAAGATACGTCCCAGCGCAGCGGAGTCCTCGCAGGCGCGGTGCGCTTCGTAGGCAGGCAGTTCCAGATGCTTATTGATGGTTCCCTGTTTATAGTTGTGCAGACCCGGGTACATGGTCTGTGCCATGGTCAGAGTGTCGATATAGGTAGGTTCCAACTTGACGCCGCTGCGCTTGGCAGCTGCCCGTAAAAAGCGCATATCAAAGGCATGGACGTTGTGCCCCACCAGAATGCGGTCGCCCGCAAAGGCAAGAAAGGCTTCCAGCGCTTCCTTTTCACCGGGCGCATCCGCCACCATCTCGTTGGTGATGCCGGTCAACTCAGTGATCTTGGGGGTGATGGGCTTGCCGGGCTTGACGAAGGTGTCGAACTCCTCCACCACCTCGCCGTTGCGGATGATGACCGCGCCGATCTCGGTAAGGTACTCCACCCCAGGATCAAGACCGGTGGTCTCGGTGTCGAACACGCAGAACTCGCCGTCCAGCGGCTGATCCTTTACGCCGTAGACGCAGGGCACCATGTCGTCCACAAAGTAGGCTTCGCACCCGTAGATGAGCTTGAAATCCGGGTCTTTTTTGTGGATGTCATCGGCTGCCAGCATGGCTTCCGGGTAGCCCTGACACACGCCGTGGTCGGTGATGGCAATGGCGGGGTGTCCCATGCGGTGCGCCAGCTTGACGATGCCGCCGGGGTCGCAGAAGCCGTCCATGCTGGAAAGCTTGGTGTGCAGATGCAGCTCCACCCGCTTTTCCGGGGCGGTATCCTCCCGCTTTTTGCGCTCCACGATCAGCACATCGTAGGGGTATACGATGTAGTCGTGCTCGTACTTATCGTAGGAGCAGTCGCCCCGCACGATGACTGTGCTGCCCTTGCCGATGCCCTCCCACTTGGAGCAGTCCTCCCCTTCCTGTGCGCGGACCTTCAGGTTGATAGAGCCGGTATAGTCGGTGATGGACACGGTGTAGATCTTGCGGTAGTTGCCCTTGACCTCGGTAAAGAATACATCGCCCCAGATCATGCACTTGCCGCCCTCGCCGCCCAAGTCCTTGAGGGGCGTAAGGTTTTTGGGGGTAAACATTTTGCCGTGGAAGATGGTGACAGGCTTGTCCGTAAGGTTGAGCCCCTCCACCTTGATGGACGGTGCGGTGTTCTTTTTCTCAAACTTGACCACCGGCGGTGCAATCTTGCGCTCCAGCTTTTCTTCCATTTGCTGCTGCTCAGCCGCAGTCACTGCGCTTTGCAGCGTCACCTTGGGGGTAACGCCGGTATGCTCAGCAATGCGCTTGGCAAGCAGCTCCTCAAAGCCCATCTCCTGCAAAAACTTTGTGCCGTGGCACACCCCCACCGTGATGTTCTGCCCGGTAATGGAGATGCTGCTCCTGTCCAGAAAGCCGTTGATGGGCACGCCGTCCCGCTTCATGTCCTCCAGCAGGGTGCGCAGGGCGTGCTCGTCCAGCATGGCATAGCCGAACAGGTTTTTGATCTTCAGTTCAAAGCCCTCGTAGTCCGGCTGCAGGGAAGCCAGCAGGCGGGCGCAGAGGTTCTGATCCAGCGGGGCGGCGCTGCGCAGAGTAAACTCGACCTGCCGGTCCTGCCGCAGCATCCGGGCGTGCTCCACGATCACCTGCCCGAAGCAGGCCGCAAAATCCGGGTCCGCCATAAACTGCGGCCACAGCTGGGAAACAAGTGGTTTCACAAATGGTACTCCTTTTTGGTGGGTTCTTTACAGCACAAACTGCCGCACCCGTTTTTGCAGGTGTGGCAGTAGGGAAAAGAATACTTACAATTTATAGATCTCGTCCATGAACTGATCCAGAATGTTATCGCCGGTCAGCTTTTTGATGGGCTTGCCGTGGATGAACAGCACGGCCTCGCCCTTGCCGCCAGCAATGCCGATATCGGCTTCGCGCGCTTCGCCGGGGCCGTTGACAACGCAGCCCATCACGGCTACCTTGATGGACTTTTTGTAGCCCTGCAGCCGCTTTTCCACCTCGTTGGCGATCTCAGTGCAGGGGTACTGGGTGCGTCCGCAGGTGGGACAGGTGATGACCTCCGGCCCGGTGACCGGGAAGCCCACAGCGCGCAGGATGTTAAAGCCTGCTTCCACCTCTTTTTCCGGCTCGGCAGCCAGCGACACACGGATGGTGTCGCCGATGCCCTCCAGCAGCATCCCGCCGATGCCCATGCCGCTTTTCAGCAGACCCATCTGGTAGGTGCCGGCTTCGGTGACGCCCACATGGAGCGGGTAGTCGGTGACGGCGCTGAGCTGGCGGTAGGCTTCCATCATGCGGGGCACGTTAGAGTTCTTGATGGAGATGACGATGTTGTTAAAATCGAACTTTTCCAGCAGCCGCACATGGTACAAAGCGCTTTCCACCATGGCCTCCGGGGTGGGTGCACCGTAACGGGCAAGAATGTGCTTTTCCAGACTGCCGCCGTTGACACCAATACGGATAGGGATGTTCTTCTGCTGGCAGGCATCCACCACTGCCTTTACCCGGTCGTCGTCACCGATGTTGCCCGGGTTGATGCGGATCTTGTCCACACCCACGTCCGCGCAGGCCAGCGCTGCCTTGTAGTCAAAGTGGATATCCGCCACGATGGGGATGTTCACCGCGTTCTTAACGGCTTCGATGCACTTTGCATCCGCCGGGCTGGGGCAGGTCACCCGCAGGATCTGGCAGCCTGCAGCTTCGCACCGCTTAGCCTGTGCCACATTGCCTTCGATGTCCTCCACCGGCACATTGAGCATGGTCTGCACCGCAATAGGGTTGCTGCCGCCGATGGTCACATTGCCGATCTTCACTTCACGTTTTTTCTGCCGCATAAGGGTTCCCCTTTCTTATACTGTCCCGGTGATGAGCCGGAGAATATCGTTGTAGGTTGCAAAGAGCATCAGCCCGAACAGCAGCCCGAAGGTTGCAAGGGTGAGCACGCTTTGCAGCTTTTCCGGCACTGCATGGCCGGTGACGCCTTCAATGACCAAAAATACTACCTTACCGCCGTCCAGCGCCGGGAATGGCAGCAGGTTGAGGATGCCAAGGTTGACGGTGATGAGCGCCAGCATCTCCAGCAGATCCTGCCAGCCGTAGCTGGCGGCCTGCCCGATGGCCGATACGATGCCCACCGGGCCGGAGAGGTTGTTGATGCTCTCCCGCCCGCGCACTAAGTCCACAAGGGAGGTGAACACGATGCGCCCATAGTACAGCACGCTGTTGCCTGCCTCCCGCAGCACATTGCCGGGGGTCTTTTCCAGCCCGTAGACGGAAAAGCCGATGCTCATGTGGGTCTCGCCCTTTTCGTCCTGCCATGTGTCAAACTGTACCCCCGGCAGCTGCACCTTTTGGCCGTTCCGCAGCACGGTGAAATCCGCACTGTAGGACTGGGTGCGCACCAGCTCGTACAAGATGTCGTTTGCCACAAAGCAGCGGCGGCCGTTCACCGCCAGAACCTTGTCCCCTGCCTGCAGGCCGGTCTGCCCGCAGAGGGCACCGTCCTGAATGGCGTAGATGGTCTTGCTGGTGATGGGCTCGTTCTGGGCGGCGATGAGGATCACCAGCACCACAAAGCCCAGCACAAAGTTCATGACCGCACCAGCTACCATGACCAGTGCCCGCTGCCAAACCGGCGCTTCATTCAGGGGGACGCCGGTGGGCTGCACAGATGCTTCCGTCTCCGGGGCGGGCTGTTCCTGCACAGTATGGGCAGCTTCTGCCTGCTGGCTTTCGGGGCTTTCCTCCCCTTCCAGCGCTACAAAGCCGCCCACAGGCAGGGCACGCAGACTGTACTGGGTGCCTTTATGATTCTTTTTCCAGAGCACCGGCCCCATGCCGATGGAAAACTCATTGACCTGAATGCCGCAGAGCTTTGCCACAGTAAAATGCCCGAACTCGTGGATGGCGATCACCGCACTGAACACGAGCAGCGCGGCAAGGATGGTGATAATAAAAGACATTCGTTCTCCTATAGCGCCCCGGCGCTATTGTAAAAGCAGCGCCGGAGCGTATATTCTGATAAAGCGTTACAGATGTGCCCGCACGAATGCGCGCGCCATGCGGTCGCACTCGTACACATCTGCCAGCGTATAGTCGCCGCCAAAGCTGTCGCTGTCCACAACAGCTTCCACCAGACGGCCGATATCCAAAAAGCCGATCTTATCCTCAAGGAACAGCTTAACGGCTTCCTCGTTGGCACCGTTGGCGGCACAGGGGCCAAGAGCGCCCTTGCGGATGGCCTTTTTGCAGGCGGCAAGGCAGCGGAAGGTCTCTTCGTCAGCCACATCGAAGGTGAGCAGCTTCAGGGTGGTAAAGTCCAGCTCCGGCACTACGCCCGGCACACGCTTGGGGTAGGTCAGGGCGTACTGGATGGGGATGCGCATATCCGGCACACCCAGCTGGGCAATGATCGAATTATCGCTGAACTGCACCGCAGAGTGGACGACGCTCTGGCGCTGCACCACGATCTGAATTTTTTCCGGGGGCAGACCGAAGAGCCATACGGCCTCGATGAGCTCCAGACCCTTGTTCATCAGGGTGGCAGAGTCGATGGTGATCTTTGCGCCCATGTTCCAGTTGGGGTGCTTGAGGGCGTCTGCACGGGTCTTGCCGCGCAGCTGCTCGGTGGTCATGCCGAAGAAGGGGCCGCCGGAGGCCGTGAGCAGAATTTTGGTCAGGCTGGGAGCGCTCTCCTTATCCTGCAGGCACTGGAAGATGGCGGAGTGCTCGCTGTCCACAGGCAGCAGCTGCACCCCGTGCTTTTCCACAGCCTGCGTGACCAGATGACCGCCGGTGACAAGGCTTTCCTTGTTGGCCAGCGCCAAATCATGGCCGCTCTCGATGGCGCACAGGCTGGCACCAAGACCGGCAATGCCCACCACGCTGTTCAGCACCACATCCGGGCCGTCCAGCGCAGCCAGCTCCTTCAGCCCCTCCGGGCCGGTGAGCAGCTTGGGTGCATTTGCCCGGCCGGCCAGCGCGGCGTCCAGCTTTGCGGCGGCATCCGGGTCGGTCATGCAGACATATTTCGGGTGGAACTCCTCGATCTGCTGCAAGATCTTTTCCACATGGCTGTGGGCAGAAAGGCCGTAGACCTCGTACCCTTGGGCGCGGATGACATCCAGACTCTGGGTACCGATGGAGCCGGTAGAACCCAACAGCGTTATTTTTTTAGACATGATAGTTTCCTCCTCTGTATCAGACGTAGAACACGGCGGTGATGACCATGGTCACGAAGGGCGCAATGAACATCACACTATCGAAGCGGTCCAGAATACCGCCGTGACCCGGGAAGATGGTGCCGTAATCCTTGATGCCGCACTGACGCTTGACCACACTGGCAAACAGGTCGCCGTAGATGCCCAGCACTGCAGCGATGCAGCCCAGCAGCGCGATGATGACATACATGGAGACCCCGATATTAGAGCGGGTAAAGGCTTCCATGCGGTTAGCAGCCATGGAGTAGATGATGGTAGCGACCACGCCGAACACCATGGTGCCCAGCACGCCGCCGATGGCACCCTCCACCGTCTTTTTAGGGCTGACCACCGGGCACAGCTTGTGCTTGCCAAAGGCGCGGCCTGCAAAGTAGGCGCAGGTGTCGCCGCCCCATGCAAAGCAGAGGATGAGCAGAATAAAGAAAACCGCGTCATAGCCGAATTTTTCCACCGGCAGACGCTCCTTGAGCAGGATGAAGGAGTAAAAGCAGAAGATCACGATGCCCGAAAACACCAAAAGACCGCTGGCCTTCTGGTAGCTGATTGTGCCGTTGCGCACCACCAGATAGATGGCAAAAAAGGTGACCAGCACAAAGGACATGGGCATGACCAGCTTACGCATGGCACTGTAACTGGAAAGCATGACCAGCAATGTGTAGGGTACCAGCACTGCGTACATGAGCCAGTCCTTTTTTTCAAAGCCGAGGGCGTTGTAAATTTCGTGGACAGCGATCAGGGTGATGGCTGCGATCACCAGATTGAACACCATGGTGTTAAAGGTAAACATCACGCCGATGAGCACCAGAATGCCCACGATCGCCGTAATAATGCGTGTTTTCATAGGTTTCGATCTCCTTTGTTCTTCCGGCAGCAGCCCCTTGCGGGGCAGCGCATTCCGACCCGAGGAAGTACCGGGTCTGCCGGGTCTGCACCTAGGGTGCAGAGTTTGCAATACGGACACTGCGCCGCTCAGATGCCGCCGAACCGGCGGCTGCGGTGGTTGAACTCCTCAATGGCGGTGTCCAGATCGGCTCGGGTAAAGTCCGGCCAGAGCACATCCATCTCCACCAGCTCCGAATAGGCGGCCTGCCAGAGCATGAAGTTGGACAGCCGCTTTTCTCCGCTGGGACGCAGGATAAAGTCCGGATCCTTCTGTCCGGCGGTGTACATGGCATCGCTCATCATCTGCTCGTTGATGTCCTCGGGGCGGATCTCGCCTGCCGCAGCCTTTGTAGCCAGCTGCTGTGCTGCGCGCACGATCTCCGGGCGGCCGCCGTAGTTGATGGCGATGTTCAGGGTCATGCCGGTCTTGCAGGCAGAGTCCCCTTCCAGCTCGTTCATCATCTTTTGCAGTTTGGGATCCAGCGCGGTGCGGTCGCCTAAGAACTTAATACGGATATTGCGGTTCTTGTAGTCAAAGCCCTCGATGAGGTACTGGGCGAACAGCTTCATGATGGCACCCACCTCTTCCAGCGGGCGCTTCCAGTTCTCGGTAGAGAAAGCATAGAAATACACCGATGCTACGCCAAGTTCATCGCAGTAGTTGGCAATATCCTTAAACACCTCCGCACCCTTTTTGTGTCCTGCGGTGCGGGGCAGGCCGCGGTTTTTCGCCCAGCGGCCGTTGCCGTCCATAATGATGCCGATGGAAAGCCCTTCAGCAAATTCTTTGGGGTGTGTCATTTATACCTCCCGGCAGCAAGGCTGCCTGCAAAAAGTGCCGCGCACCTTCCACCAGCGCACGGCACCTCCCAATCGTTATTGTGTGCTGCGGATCAGACGGCCATGATCTCCTTCTGCTTTTCTTCCACGGCAGCATCAATGTTCTTGATATACTTATCGGTCAGCTTCTGGACATCCTCTTCCATGGTCTTCTGGGTGTCCTCGGTCAGCTCGCCGGCCTTCTTCATGGCCTTGGCCTTATCCATGGCATCGCGGCGCACATTGCGCACAGCCACCTTGGCATCCTCGCCCAGTTTGGAGACTTCCTTTGCCAGCTGCTTGCGGCGCTCCTCGTTGGGTGCGGGGAAGTTCAGGCGGATGGTAACGCCGTCATCAATGGGGGTGATGCCCACATCGCTGGCCATGATCGCCTTGCTGATGGGACGCAGCAGGGTGCGGTCCCAAGGGGTGATGGTGAGAGTGCGAGCCTCAGAAACGGCCACAGCTGCCAACTGCTGGATGGGGGTGGGTGCACCGTAGTAATCCACGACCACCTTATCCAGCACGGCGGGGTTTGCACGGCCTGCGCGCACCGCAGCCAGCTCGCGGCTCAGGTGCTCCACAGAGCTCTTCATCTTATCTTCGAAAACCTTGGTGTTGCTGCTCATTGTCGTTGTTCTCCTGTTTCTTTATTCTATTGATCCATGCAGGCAGCGCACTGCGCCGCTGCTGCTCTATCCAATCGTATGCAGTTGCACCGGGGCGCTATGCTCAGCCCTCGTAGACCAGAGTGCCCACGTTTTCGCCCTGCACAGCCCGTGCGATGTTGTCCGGGTCGGCCAGATCAAACACCAGAATGGGCAGCTTGTTGTCGCGGCACAGGGTAGCTGCGGTGCCGTCCATAACGGCCAGCTGATCCTCCAGCACCTTGGTAAAGGTAAGGGTATCGTACTTTTTGGCATCCGGGTACTTGTGGGGGTCCTTATCGTAAACGCCATCCACCATGGTTGCCTTGAACATCACATCGGCGCTCACCTCTACGGCGCGCAGGGCGGTAGCCGTATCGGTAGAGAAGAAGGGGTTGCCGGTGCCGCCGCCGAACACAGCGATCTTGCCCTCGTCCATGGCGCGCAGAGCATCCTTGCGGGTAAAGGCAGGTGCCACCTGCGGCATGGTGATCGAGGTGAACACCTCGGTGGGCACACCCAGCTGCTCCAGCTTATCAGAGACAGCCAGTGCGTTCATCACCGTAGCCAGCATACCGATCTTATCAGCCAGCGTGCGCTCCATCTTACCGCTGGAGCGGCCGCGCCAGAAGTTGCCGCCGCCCACCACGATGCCGATCTGCACGCCAAGCTCGTGGGCCTTCTTCACGCCGCCGCAAATGGCGTCCATGGTGGGCTCGTCAAAGCCCATGCCCTTTTCGCCGCCCAGCGCCTCACCGCTGATCTTTAAAAGGATACGCTTATATTTCAATGCCATAATCCAAACACCACCTGTTTTATCTTTCGCCGGATAGCCCGGCATTTTTACTATACTATATTTTACAATAAAACTCCCACAATGTAAACAGTCAAACGTGCCGTTCTTCGCAAAGCTTTTGTGAACGAATGCGCAGCGCCCGCAAAGCCTGCTTTTGTTCCGGGGGGATGCGGTAGCTTTCCACCGCTTTCTGAATGGTCTTGTTGTGCGTCCACACGTCCAGCCGCTTTTCGGTCAGCCACGGCAGTGCCGCTGCCGGCTGCTTTGCCAGTGCAGTGGCAAAATACCACGCCCGCATCATATTGACATAGTATTCCTCGCTGTGTATCGCCGCAACCCAAGCCAGGTATTCCGACCGGAAGGCATCGTCCAGATAATACCGCATCAGCATCCCGATCCCGTAGCGCACGGTATACACTTGGTCAGAGCTCAGCCAGCGCCGGATAGCGGTCAGCAGTTCCGGCTTATGCTGCGCAAACACCTTGGGGCTGAAGCTATCGCAGACCGCCCAGTTATCCACATAGGGCAAAAAGCGCTCAGTTGCCGCCAGCGCTGTGCCGTAATCCCGGACAGGCTCCAGCAGAAAGGCGTGGAGAGCGTTTTCTTCATAATAAAAATGCGGCAGATCTTGCACAAACACCTCCGCTTCCGGGGTATCTGTCAGCTGCTTTGCCAGCTTACGCAGCAGCGGCACCCGCACCCCGATCACCGTTTCCGGTGGCAGGGTGGGCATCAGGCGGCTGTTAAAGATCTGATATTCCTTGTCTTGCAGCGCAAACAGCTGCGCACGGATCACATCCATTTCCTGCATTTTGTCACTTCCCTTCTGCACCATTGTACCAGATGGGAAGGAAAATGCAAAGAGAAAAGGCTTCACCTTTTCAGATGAAGCCTCGCGTTATCCTATACTTTTTATAATTGTATGTCCATCCCTGTTTATATTGGCTGTTTACCCCACCCTCTGGCGTTTATCCAGCCGCATCTTATCGGCTATCATCGCGATAAACTCCGAGTTGGTGGGTTTTCCGCGCAGGTTGTGGATGGTATAGCCGAAGTAGCTGTTGAGGGTATCCACGTCTCCCCTGTCCCATGCCACCTCGATGGCATGGCGGATCGCCCGCTCCACCCGGCTGGCGGTAGTGCCGTTTTTCTTGGCGATTTCCGGGTACAGGCGCTTGGTCACAGCGTTGATGTACTCCGGCTCGTTCATGGTGAGCAGAATGGCATCCCGCAGGAACTGGTAGCCCTTGATGTGGGCGGGGACGCCGATCTGGTGCAAAATTTCGGTGACGGTCAGTTCGTCACTGTCCACACTGGTGTGGAGCAGGTGCTTTTCCTGTCCGCTGGCTGCCTTGAGCACCCGGGCGGCAAGGACGCTTTCGTCAAAGGGCTTGACAAAATAGTAGGCAAAGCCCTCGTCCAGCAGTTCCTGTACCATTTCCTCGCTCTGGAACGCGCCGGTGACGAAAAACGAGGTGTGGCGCTCGCCTGCAGCGTTGTAGCGCTGCTTGACCGCCAGCGCATCCAGCCCGGGCATAAAGGCATCCAGCAGCACCACCTGCGGGCGAACGGCCAGCATCTTCTGTAAAACCTTATTTCCATCCTTTTCCACAACGGTCACTTCCACGCCCTTTTGCTCCAGCGCCTCGCGGCAGGCTTCTGTGATCTGAGCACCGGTATCCGACATCAAGAATCTCACTTTATCCATGGTTGTTTCCTCCAATGTGTGCAGTTCCTTTAATACCATGGATTTTACCATAATTTTCCAGACAGTTCAACGGTTTATTTTGGGAAATTATGGAAATTCCGCTCGAATGTCCTACTTTTTTATGCTGCCGCATCCGTTCCGGGCACGGAATGTGCCTGTTCCAGCATGGTTTGCGCAAAAATGCCGTAGCCTCGTGTCGGGTCATTGACCAGCACATGGGTCACCGCACCCACCAGCCGCCCGTTTTGCAGGATGGGACTGCCGCTCATCCCCTGCACGATGCCGCCGGTCTGCGCCAGCAGTGCCGGATCGGTAACGCGCAGCACCATATTGCGGCGCGGGTCGGCATCGTTCACCTTTTCAATATAGACACGGTAGCTGCGGGGCGTTTCGTCGTTGGTAGTGGTCAATATCTCTGCCGCGCCGGGCAGCACCTCCTGCGCAAAGGCAAGCTCCGTCTGCTGCCCGGCAATGGCGGTGCTTACCGTGCCGTAGACGCCGTTTTCGCCGTTGATGCAGATCCTGCCAAGGGCGTGGTCGCTGATAAATTTACCCTTCAGCTCCCCGGGGCTGCCGGCGGTGCCGCCGGTGCAGCCCACGATCTGGCAGGCCACGATCTCGCCGCTGCGCAGGGCGACCTGCTCGCCGGTGTCACTGTCGCTGATGGGGTGACCCAGCCCGGCAAACACCCCGGCCTGCGCGTCCACAAAGGTCAGCGTCCCCACCCCGGCGGAGGAATCCCGCACCCACATTCCTGCCCGCCACTGGGCGTTCTGGGTATCCCACACCGGCAAAAGGGTGGTCTGCCGCTGCTCGCCCTTGCGGACGTAGACCACCTCCACCGCCGCACCGGCAGCGGCTTCCAGCGCGGCATGGACCTGCTCGTTGGTCTCGGTGACGGTGTTCCCCATGCGGATGACCCGGTCGCCCAGCCGCAGCCCCGCCTGCTTTGCAGGGTTCACCGTACCGGCGGCGGTATGCACCTCGGAAAAGCCCACGACAAGCGCCCCCTCTGAGAACATCTTCACCCCAAAAGGCGTGCCGCATACCGTAACCGTGGGGCGCTGCATCACGGTGGCGCGGATGGTCTTGACCGGCAGCCAGCCGCCCAGCGCCAGCGTAGTCTGATAGCTGCCCGCTGCCCGGGTGCTGGCCACATTGCAGCTGCCGTGCCCGCGCAGCGGTTCCACCCAGCCAAAGCGCGGCAGCATGAGCGGCTGTTCCGGTTCCAGATAAACCTGCTCCGGCAGGGCGCACCACAGCCAGCCCAGCGCCGCCACGGCTGCCACCAGCAGATAAGCCCCTATGATCTTTATCCACCTGACGATGCTGTGCTTGGACATTTTACGGCCTCCCTGCGCATTTTTCGGATTTATTATGCGCAGAAAAGGGCGAAAATAACAGGGCTTTCGCAGATGCCGCTTTCCGCTTCAGTCCCTTCCCGTAAAAATGGAAGCCCGGAAGATCCGCAGACCTTCCGGGCTTGCTCTATCTGTCACAAACGATTTTTCCGCAGCGCAAAGGCGTGGTACGGCGGCAGTGCGCCTTATTTTTCATCGTGCAAAGTGCCGGTGCCGCCCTCCACCACGCCGTCATGCTTGAGCACGGCGGTAATGGTGCCAAAGAAGCACTTTACATCCAGCCCAAAGCTGATATGCTCCACATACCAGCCGTCCAGCTTTGCCTTTTCGGCAATTTCCAGTTCGTCCCGGCCGTGGATCTGCGCCCATCCGGTCAGCCCCGGGCGCACATCGTTTGCGCCGTACTTGTCCCGCTCAGCCAACAGGTCGTACTGGTTCCACAGCGCCGGGCGCGGCCCGATGACTGCCATATCCCCCACAAGGATGTTCCACAGCTGCGGCAGCTCGTCCAGACTGGTCTTGCGCAGAAAGCGCCCCATGCGGGTGATATACTGCTCCGGGTCGTGCAGCAGATGGGTAGGCATATCGTGCGGGGTGTCGATGCGCATGGTGCGGAACTTGAGGATCTGGAAATGCCGCTTGCCGATGCCTACCCGCTTCTGCCGGAAAAACACCGGCCCGGGCGAGTCCAGCTTGATGGCAACAGCCAGAAGCAGCAGCAGCCACGAAAGGCACAGGATGCCGCAGGCCGACAGCAAAATATCCAGCAGCCGTTTGATCCGATTTCGATACATAAATAAAACTTCCTCCGTTTTCTACGGGTGTACCGCTTTATTATAGCAGTATGGGCAGCATTTTTCAATTGCAGGCTGTGCCCGGCGGCTGATATTTGGCGATTTTGGAGGAAGTGGACGCTTTACCTCTTGTTTTTTACCTAATATCGCGCTATAATAGGCAATTGCTATGTCAATTCAGGTTTATTATAGGAGGTAGATAACTCATGGCTACGACCAGCCGTTCCGCAGACCTGACCAGCGGGCCCATGCTGCAAAAGATTATTTTGTTTTCTGTGCCGCTGGCGGCATCCAGCATTCTGCAATTGCTGTTCAACGCCGCCGACGTTGTGGTGGTGGGGCGCTTTGCGGGCAGCACGGCGCTGGCCGCTGTTGGCTCCAACGGTGCGCTGATCAATCTGCTGGTCAACCTGTTCGTCGGGCTTTCGCTGGGTGCCAACGTGGTGGCAGCCCGGTGCTTTGGTGCCCGGGACGAAAAAGGCGTGCAGGATACGGTACATACCGCCGTGGCGCTGGGCTTGGTCAGCGGCGTGCTGCTGGCGGTGGTGGGCTTTTGCACCGCGCGCGGCCTGCTGGAGCTGATGAGCTGCCCGGAGGATGTGATCGGTCTTTCCGCCCTGTACCTGAAGATCTATTTTATCGGAATGCCCATGACCATGCTGTACAACTTCAGCAGTGCGCTGCTGCGGGCTGTAGGCGACACCAAGCGCCCGCTGTACTGTCTGGCCGCTGCCGGCGTCATCAACGTGGTGCTGAATCTTGTCTTTGTCATCGGCTTTTCCATGAGCGTGGCAGGCGTAGCACTGGCCACCATCATCAGCCAGACCGTGTCCGCGCTGCTGGTGACCGGGATGCTCGTCCGGGAGGAGGGTGCGCTGCGGCTGGACCTGCGGCGGCTGGCCTTCCACGCCGGGACGCTGAAGCAGATCTTGCTCATCGGTCTGCCTGCCGGGCTGCAAAGCACGGTGTTTAGCCTTTCCAACGTGGTCATCCAGTCCTCCATCAACTCCTTCGGCTCCATGGTGGTGGCGGGCAACTCTGCCTCCTCTAATCTGGAGGGCTTTGTGTATACCGCCATGAACGCCTTTGCGCAGGCCGCTGTCACCTTTACCAGCCAGAACATCGGCGCACGCAAGTACCACAACCTTGACCGGGTGATCCGCAATTGTCTGCTGTGTGTCGTGGTGACCGGCCTTGTGCTGGGCGGCGGCGCAGCGCTGGCAGGGAACCAGCTGCTGCGCTTCTACTCCTCGGACACCGCGGTCATTGCTACCGGCATCGAGCGGTTAAGGATCATCTGCGGCTCCTATCTGCTGTGCGGCATCATGGACGTGCTGGCCAGCAGCCTGCGCGGGCTGGGTTACAGCGTGCTGCCCATGGTGGTAAGCCTTGTGGGCGTATGCGCACTGCGGCTGGTATGGATCGCCACCATTTTCCAGCTGAACCGCACCCCCTTTATGCTGTACATCAGCTACCCCATCAGCTGGACGCTGACCGCACTGGTGCATCTCGGCTGTCTGCTGGTAGTACGGCGGCATCTGCGTCAGAACCAGCAGCAGACACAGGCGGCATAATCAATTTCGAACAAAGCAACGCCCTTTCGGTTATAACTCTTCCCGTGAAAAAGCAGTTCCGAAACGCCCGCAGGCGTTTCGGAACTGCAAATAAAAAATATTTTTCCTCTGACGTTGCCCAAAGCAAAGCGGAGGGCATTTGAAATCTTCTCACCAAAAAGGACTGCTGCGTCAAACGATGCAGCAGTCCTTTTTTCACAGGGCCACATCCAGTGCCATCATCAGCGCAAACCCCAGCACGATGCTGATGACACCGGCCACTTCATCCGGTTCCACCGCCTCAGGAATCATCTCCTGTGCGGTCACACACACCATACAGCCCGCCGCCGCACTCATGAGCCACGGCAGCGCTGCACCTACCCACTCGGCCAGCACAAAGGCCAGCACCGCACCCAAGGGCTCCACCAGCCCGGACGCCGCCCCGGCGGCAAAGGATTGCCCACGGGTGCGCCCGCTCTGGGTCAGCGGCAGACTGACCGCCGCACCCTCCGGGATATTCTGCAAGCCGATGCCCAGGCTCAGAGCCAGCGCCCCGCTTACGGCGTCTGCGTCCCCGTGCAGCGCCAGTGCCGCAGCAAGCCCCACCACCATGCCCTCCGGCAGGTTGTGCAGGGTGACCGCCAGCACCATGCGCCCGCAATGCCCGGGGCCGCCCGCCAGCAGCTGCCCGGCGGCATCCTCCAGTCGCAAAAGCCCCACAGCACCTAAAATAAGCCCCAGCGCCGGGGGTACCCATGCCGCCCTGCCCTGCGACCGGGCTATGGCCGGCAGCAGCAGGCTCCATACGCTGGCCGCCAGCATGATACCCGCCGCCATTCCGCACAAAATGCGCCGGGTAGCCGGTCTTGCCTGCCTGCGCAGCAAAAACACCCCTGCTGCTCCCAGCGCGGTACACGCCGCCGGAAACAGCCAGACCCCAAGTATGAAAACGATCCGGTTCAAACCGCATTCCCCCTTTGCCCTTTGTATGCACAAACGGGCAAAAAGGTGCGGTTTCAGAATGCGATAGCTTCCTCTTCGCTGCCGTAGGGCAGGCCGGTGTCGGGGTTCATGGGCGGCACGGCCACTGCGGCGTCTGCCTTTACCTTGCAGATCACGGCATCGCACAGGATGTACTTCACCTTTGCCACAGCGGTGTTGCCGATCTTATCGTACAGACGGCCTGCACTGTAGCAGTCCCCCTTTACGGTATGGGTGCTGTTGGCCACATAGCCCACCTTGCCCAGCCCCGGCAGCTCTGCCCGGATGGCTTCGCGGTCGGCCTGATTCTCCGGCTCCTTGACCAGACGCACCTTCTGCCCTACTGCAAAGGGCATCGTGCCGTAGCGGTAGTTCAGGCCGGTCAGTGTTACATAATACTTCATGGTTTTACCTCCTTAGAAATCCTCTTCGCTGCTGTCGCAGCTGTCTGCATCGCAGTCTGTGTCATCGGACGCAAAGCTGTCGGTGCTGTCCGTGCTGAAATTGCGCTCGAATGCGGTCATGTACTGGGCATAGCCCTCATCGCCGGTGCCGAAGTAGCCAAAATCAAAATCTTTCATCGTATTATCCTCCGCAAATGTTCTTGTCGTTCAAGCCTTCCGGGGATGTCCGTCCCTCGTTATGCTTCTATTATCCACATTTGCAGTCCAATAAAAAGGATTTTCGGCAGATCATTTCAAGTTTTTTCTACTTTGTGTTCCCCGCCCGGCGGTGCAGGCTTTGCTCTGTACCCACAGCATACCACACTCTGCCGGGTAAGAGGTCAACTGCCGGGCGACATTCTGCAAAAGCGGGTTCTACAGCAGATCGCAGCCCGTCTTTTTGCAGTTTTATTTTTGCCAAAAAGTCTTTGACATTTGGCGAAATTTTATGACAACTATGCAGATTCTTTACATAGATTATAACTTTCGACCAAAAACCTCTTGATTTTTTTCGAAAACGGACTAGAATATAGCATCGCAGTGAGGTGTTACCGAAAGCCCACTGCTAAACATTTACAAGAAGACTAAGGAGATCATTGATATGAAACTCAAGAATATTTGCATCGCTGTTGTTGCTCTGGCTCTGGCTGCTGGCATGACCGCTTGCGGTGGCTCTGCTTCTACCGCTGCTTCCTCCACCTCTGAGGCCGCTTCTGCAAGCACCGCTGTTTCCGAGGCTGCTTCTTCTGAAGCTGCTTCCAGCGAGGCTGCTTCCTCTGAGGCTGCATCTTCCGAGGCTGCATCTTCCGAGGCCGCTTCCTCTGAGGCTGCTTCTTCTGAGGCTGCTTCCACCACTGCCGCCTGAGTTTAACGCGCACAGCGTACATAACAGGATAGCAAAAGGCCGCTGCACATTGTTTTGTAGATCG